>NZ_JBQEKA010000120.1:0-6911 GCF_052103615.1 Kerstersia sp.
GCCGTTCAGGACATGCGCGAAAATCGCGTGGGCTTGCTGTTGCCGCCTGAAAGCCTGTATCCGGGGCTGGGCTGAACGGACCGTCAAGAACGGCAGGGAAGCCGGCTGAGAAAATCCCGGGCGCATTGAGCAGGTAAAATTTGAATCAAGCAGGCAGAAATTCAACTTAAAAATAAAAACGATTCGTATCCTAAGTTGCGGTATTGCTAGCATTGTGCTAAAAAAATGATTTCCAGACGTATCTTTTGAATACTTTGGAAATTCCTGGAACACTCTTCGCTGTTGTCCTATGCAACAAGCCTCTCTGGATAAGCAGGACATGATGATGACGCCGCCCGCAGGTGAGCCGCGTGTCGATGCCTGCCCCTACGCAAAATCCGTTGCTTTCCTCATCGTCTCCGGCCCGACGGTGCTGCGCCAGGTATTGCCTGCGCTGGCGCTGGCTGCGCCTTTGTCTGTGCACCTGGCCGCGGACGGGGAGTCCGCCTGGAATTTCGTGCTGCACGAACGGGTGGATCTTGCCATCATCGACGCGGGTTTGCCTGAAAATGACGGTTTCACCCTGCTGACTCGTTTGCGGCGCCGTTCCGATATGCCGGTGCTGATGCTGATCGAAAACGAAGGGGATACCGAACGCTTGATGGGGTTGCGGTGCGGCGCCAGCGATTATGTGCGCAAGCCGGTGGATTTCGACATTCTATGGACGCGTCTGCATGGCTGCCTGCGCCGCCAGGTCAGTCAGGCCGATGCGGCGAGCCGCTACCTGCAGGTCGGGGATTTGAGCCTGGATTCGGCTTCATCGGAAGTGCGGGTCGGCGGCAACCAGATTTACTTGACTGCCGCGGAAACCAGCATTCTGACCGCCTTGATGCGGCGCCCCGGCGCTATGATCAGCCGCGAGCATCTGACGGAAACCGCGCTGGGCCGTTCTATCGAGCCGCTGGATCGCAGCCTGGATACGCACATCAGCAATTTGCGCCGCAAACTCAGCTTGCGCGCTGGCCAGGAAGGCAGGCCGCAGATCCGCAGTTACCGCAATCGCGGCTATGCCTTGATGATGCCCGCGGATGATACGCCGGCGTGATGGCCGGGCTTCTTCAGCGTCTTGATTTCAGCCCCCGGTTTTGTGGCGGCACCAGTGGTGCTTATTGACGCCGCCGGGCGGCTTATCCGCGTGCGCGCTGAGGCTCTTTCCCGCCTGGGCGCCTTGCGGGGCACGACGGCCTGAGTAATTCGGCCTTGGCGCCGCTTAGCCCTTAGCGGGTTCGCTTACCAAGCGGCTCAACTGCTCAACTGCTCAACTGATAGGCCGCTGAATCATTTTGCCTCTCGTTATTTTGCCCCTGGGCACGGATTTCCAGTCCGCCGCCAGGGGCTTTTTGATGGTGGCACAGTACGGGCGAGCCTTGCGTTCAGCGCGGTTTCAGGATTTGAGTTAGCCGGATCTGGCGTAAGCCAGTGAAACAGATTTCTTGGTGTTTTCCTCGTTCTATGTCAATCTATGCTTTGACAATGATTGACTAGGCAAATAATATTTTTACCCATGGAAGACCAAGGCAAAACACAGGATTTCATCGAGGCCTATGACCTGATGGATAGCGTGGGCTGGCTGATGCGCTCCACGCTGGCAGCAATGCGGCAGGAGATCGAACAGCGTATGGAGCCTTTCGGCCTCACCAACGCGCAATGGAACCCTATCCTGAAGCTTTATACCGGGCAGGCGGATACGGTGGCGGAGCTGGCGCGCGGCTGTATGCAGGATGCTGGCGGCATGACGCGCATGCTGGACCGCCTTGAGGCCAAGGGGCTGTGCCGCCGCCGGCGCAGCGAGTCGGACCGGCGCGTAGTGCGCATCGAGCTGACGGAACAGGGGCGTGAGGTCGCAAGCCGTATTCCGGATGTGCTGCGTGATGTGCATGAGTTGGGGCTGCAGGACTTTTCCGATACCGAAGCCGCGCAGCTCAAGTCTTATTTGCGCCGCATGCGGCAAACATTGCAGGAAAAATCGGGACAGGTGTGACGCTGTCCGAATGCTTTGGGTCTGACTGGCGGCGTAGGGCGCGGAGATTTCCGGCCGCTGCCGCAGGTTCCGCCGCTGGCGGGCGCCTTCATGCGCTAGCTGGCAGGCGGGTGCTTTTCACCCCGGCAAGTGCCGGGTTTTTTCATTGTTCAGCGAAAATTTGCCATGAGTGACGACAATCACACGCCAAAGAGTGACGTAAACAGCAGTAGCAAGCAGAAGCTGGATCCCGCGGCTGTCAGGCACCGCCGCAAGGTGCTGTTGAGCGTGACCGTTGTGGTGGTGCTGGCGGCACTGGCCTTTGGCGTTTACGAGTGGCTGCTGGGCGGCCGCTATGAAACCACGGACAATGCCTATGTGCAGGGCAACGTGATTCAGATCACGCCCAGGGTGGAAGGCACGGTTCAGGCCATTTATGCCGATGACATGGATTTTGTGAAGGCTGGCCAGGTGCTGGTACGCCTGGATCCTGCCGATGCGCACATCCGCCTGGAACACGCCGAAGCCCAGCTGGCGCAAGCCGTGCGCCAGGCGCGTACGCTGTATGCCGATAACGAAACCCTGAATGCGCAGATTGCCTTGCGCCAGGCGGAAGTCGTCAAGGCGCGCAGCGATCTGGCGCGTGCCGAGGACGACCGCAAACGCCGCACCACCCTGGCAAGCAATGGCGCCGTGTCGCGTGAAGAACTGCGCCATGCGGAAGCCGCTGCGGCGGCGGCGCGCAGCACGCTGGTGGCAGCCGAGGCTGCGGTGGTAGCTGCGCGCGAGCAATTGTCCAGCAACCAGTCGCTGACGGATGGAACGGATGTGATTCATCACCCTGCCGTGCTGGCTGCGGCGGCGGCCGTGCGTGAAGCGTACCTGGCCAATGAGCGCATGGCTGTGCTGGCGCCCACCGATGGCTATGTGGCGCGGCGTACCGTGCAACTGGGCCAGCGTGTTTCCGCGGGTTCGAATCTGATGACCGTGGTGCCGCTGCGTGATGTCTGGGTGGAAGCGAACTTCAAGGAAAACCAGTTGCGCGGTTTGCGTCTGGGCCAGGAAGCGACCTTGACGGCAGACCTCTATGGCACGAAAGTCCGCTACACCGGCAAGATCACGGGGCTGGGCGTTGGGACTGGCGCTGCCTTCGCCTTGCTGCCGGCGCAGAATGCCACGGGCAACTGGATCAAGGTGGTGCAGCGCGTCCCCGTCCGTATTGAGCTGACTGGCGATGAACTGACGGAACACCCGCTGCGCGTGGGCCTGTCCATGGATGTGAAGGTGAACGTTGGCGACAAGGACGGTGGCATGCTGGCCAATGCGCCGCGTACGGAAGCGTTTGCGCAAACCGATGTGTTCCGCCAGCAGGAAGAAGGGGCTGACGCAGCGGTTTCGCGTATCGTCGCTGCCAATCTGGGGGCGGCGCCAGCCGGGGCCAAACTCGGCATGGCGGCACCGGCTGCGGGCGTGAACTGATTATGACGGCAGCGATGCAGCCTTTACCGCCTCTGGAGGGGCGGGCGCGGACGATGGGGACGCTGGCGCTGTCGGCCGCCGTCTTCATGAACGTGCTGGATACCTCGATCGCCAACGTCTCCTTGCCTGCGATCGCAGGGGATCTGGGGGTTAGCGCGACGCAGGGTACCTGGGTCATTACCAGTTTCGCGGTGGCCAATGCCATTTCCGTGCCCCTGACCGGCTGGCTGTCGCAACGCTTCGGGCAAGTGCGCCTGTTCGTGCTCAGCGTGGCCTTGTTCGTCCTGTCGTCATGGTTGTGCGGCCTGGCGCCCAACATGCCTTTGCTGATCGCTTTCCGGGTGCTGCAGGGGTTTGTGGCGGGCCCGATGATTCCTTTGTCGCAGGCTTTGCTGCTGTCCAGCTACCCCAAGGCGCTGGCGGGCTTGGCCATGGCGGCGTGGTCGATGACGACACTGGTCGCGCCGGTGACCGGTCCCTTGCTGGGGGGCTGGATTACCGACAATATGAGTTGGCCGTGGATTTTCTATATCAATGTCCCGGTGGGTATTCTGGCGGTTTTTGTCACCTGGCGCATTTTCCGTGACCGGGAAACCGTGCGGCGCACCTTGCCTATTGACAGTATCGGTTTGGCTTTGCTGGTGCTGTGGGTAGGCTCCATGCAGATCATGCTGGATATCGGCAAGGAGCATGACTGGTTCCAGTCGCCGATCGTGGTCGGCTGCGCGGTCGTGGCGGTTGTGGGCTTTGTGTTCTTCCTGGCCTGGGAGTTGACCGAGCGCCATCCGGTGGTGGATCTGGCCCTGTTCCGCATCCGCAGCTTTTGGACTGGCACCTTGGCGATTTCCATAGGTTACGGCCTGTTTTTCGGTAATGTGGTCTTGTTGCCGCTGTGGTTGCAGCAATACATGGGCTATACCGCGACACAGTCGGGCATGGCCATGGCGCCGGTTGGCCTGCTGGCTCTGGTGTGTTCGCCGTATGTGGGCAAAAGCATTGGCCGGGTGGATCCGCGCAAATACGCGACCTTCTCCTTCCTGGTGTTTGCGCTGGTGCTGTTCATGCGCGCGCGTTTCAACACCCAGGTGGACTTCGACACAATCATGATTCCGACGCTGATTCAGGGGGTAGGCCTGGCCTTCTTCTTCATTCCCCTGATGACGTTGACCTTGTCGGGGATTGCGCCCGAGCGCATGCCGGCGGCCTCCGGGCTGTCGAACTTCGTGCGGATTACGGCTGGCGCCGTCGGCACCTCGGTATCCACGACCTTCTGGGAGCGGCGCGCCAGCCTGCACCATGCCCAACTGACCGAGCACATGCTGCCGGGAAGTGATGCCTTGCAGCATGCGCTGGAGACCTACCGGGCAGCGGGCATGTCAGCGCAACAGGCGCTGGCGCAAGTGGAAAAGATGTTGAACCAGCAGGCCTTTATGCTGGCAGCCGATGATATCTTCTATGTATCGGCCATCATTTTCCTGATGCTGATTCCGCTGGTCTGGATTGCCAAACGTCCGGGCCGGGCCGGGGCAGGGGGCGAAGCGGCCGGAGCGCATTGAGCCAGGCCCGGTGTGGTCTGAGCCAGCGGCTTGCTGACTCAGCGCCCGCTGTTTTGGGCTGCCGCTGTCTTGGGGTGCTGAGGTCTTGGTGCCTGCCTAGGCTGAGGCGGCTTTTCCCGGCAGCCTGAAGGAATAGGCTGCGATGTAAAACGCCTCTGCCGGGATATGCCGGCAGAGGCGTTTTTCATGCGGTCATCATAGTGGCCCAATGACCCAATGATCCACTGATCCAGTGGCCCAGGGCTGCCGCTCAGACTGCGGCGGCCTGGGGCCGGGGGCAGGGCGCTCAAGCCGCGGCAAGTTCCGTTGCCGTGACGGGCAGCAGCGCCAGGCTGGCAACCGTTTGCAGCGCAGCGCGGGCGGCTTCCGCGCCTTTTTGCGAAAAGTGGCGGAAGAAATAGTCCTGATGCTGGTCGTGTTCATGGAAGTGATGCGGCGTGAGCACCACAGAGAACACCGGGACATCGTGATCCAGTTGTACGCGCATCAGGCCGTCGATGACCGCAGAGGCGACGAAGTCATGGCGGTAAATGCCGCCGTCCACGACAAAACCGGTAGCGATAATGCCGTCGTAACGGCCGCTGCGGGCCAGCCGCTGGGCATGCAGCGGGATTTCGAAGGCGCCCGGCACGGTGTAGGTATCGACGATATCGGCGGCATAGCCATGCGCGGCCAGTTCATCCAGAAAGCCTTGGCGGGCCTGGCCGACGATGTCCGCATGCCAGCCTGCCTGAATGATGGCATAGCGCGGCGTATGGCTGGGGAGGGGGATACTGCGGGACAGAGACTGATTCATGGTATTCCCATTGAAAACTGAGTTCCAGAATCAGGGCAGACGACACGGAAACGGCCAGCTCCGGCCAGGTGCCGGGGCAAGTCGATTCGCGCGCTTTCTTTCATCCGGACTATGACCGTCGGCTCCGGCATCGAACCGGATCTGCTGACCCCGGCAGACAGGCTGCCGGGCGCTCGCGGGCTTGCATGCCGTCAGGCACGCCTACCGCCGGTGGGGAATTTCACCCCGCCCTGAAAACGCTTGCCTGGCACCGGACTGTGAAAGTGAAGGCGCCAAGACACCGTTAGTATAGCGCTGTCCTTTATGCGATGGCGTTGGAACCATATGGCATTTTCAGCCGGTTCCCTCCAGGGCGCCGGGCTTTACAACTCGTACGGGCCGCCGCGTTCGCGGGCGCGCAAATAGGCGGGGCGGGCCTGGATGCGCGCCAGCCAGTCACGCAGCCGGGGATGTTCTTCCGCTGTGAGCCAGTCGCGCGCGGCGGCGGCTTCCAGCGGAAAACTCAGCTGGATGTCGGCCGCGCTGAACTGATCGCCAGCAAACCACTCGCGCTGGGCCAGTTCGCTTTCCATGAAGGCCAACTGGCGCAAGAGGTTGGGGCGCACGAAGGCGGCTTCGACGCTATCGGCAATGCGCTCGGCGATGGGGCGGGCAAAAAAAGGCATATCGGCTTTGCGCACGCGGCGGAAAATGAATTGAACCAGCAAGGGCGGCATCATCGAACCTTCGGCGAAATGCAGCCAGTACGTCCAGCGCAGCGCTTCCGGTGTGCCGGGCGCAGGGCGCAAACCGTGCGTGCCGCCGTGGCGTTCGGTCAGGTATTCAATGATGGCGCCGGATTCCGCCACGACGGTATCGCCGTCGGTTAGCACCGGCGCCTTGCCCAGCGGATGAATGGCCAGCAGGGCGTCTGGAGCCAGGTGCGTGTCCGGGTCGCGGGCGTAGTGCTGGGTCTGGTATTCCAGTTCCAGTTCTTCAAGCAGCCAGATGATGCGCTGGGAGCGTGAGTGTTCAAGGTGATGCAGGGTAATCATGGGTCACTCGTTTTCGTTCGTCGTGGCGGCAAGCGGGCCGCCTCAGG
>NZ_JBQEKA010000121.1:0-6876 GCF_052103615.1 Kerstersia sp.
AGCGGGACCGGGGGTATTATGTGATGGCCAACGCTTTGCCGTATGGCGTCCGGCTGAAGGGGGCTGGCCGGGTGGCCGGCAAGCCCGCGCGGCATGCATGGCGGTGGCGTACGCGCCCCGCCCGCCTGGCGTGATTCAGATATCGAACAGGCTGCCGGTGCTGCTCATGGTGCCGGGGGGCGGCGTCAGCCCCAGGTGGCGCCAGGTGGTTTGCGTGGCAATCCGGCCGCGCGAGGTGCGTTGCAGGAAACCGTGCTGTATCAGATAGGGTTCGATGACATCTTCAATGGTGTCGCGTTCTTCGCCTATCGCGGCAGCCAGGCTATCCACCCCGACCGGGCCGCCATCGAATTTATGCACGATGGCATCGAGCAGCTTGCGGTCCATCAGATCCAGCCCCTGGGGATCGACTTCCAGCATGCCCAGCGCGGCCTGGGCAACCTCGGCGGAAATGATGCCACCGCCCTTGACCTCGGCATAATCGCGCACCCGCCGCAACAGGCGGTTGGCAATACGCGGCGTGCCGCGTGAGCGCCGCGCGACTTCGGCGGCGCCTTCCGGGGTGATGGTGGCTTGCAGCAGGCCCGCGCTGCGCGTCACGATATGGGTGAGATCCTGCGCGTTGTAAAACTCCAGCCGCGCCACAATCCCGAAGCGGTCGCGCAAGGGATTGGTCAGCATGCCGGCGCGAGTCGTGGCGCCGACCAGGGTAAAGGGCTGCAGATCGAGCTTGACGCTGCGGGCCGCGGGGCCTTCGCCGATCAGGATGTCGATCTGGAAATCTTCCAGCGCCGGATAGAGAATTTCTTCGACCACGGGCGACAGCCGGTGAATCTCGTCGATGAACAGGACGTCGTTGCGTTCCAGGTTGGTCAGCAGCGCGGCGAGATCCCCCGGGCGCTCCAGCACCGGGCCGGAGGTCTGGCGCAACTGCACGCCCATTTCATGGGCGACGATATGGGCCAGCGTGGTCTTGCCCAGGCCGGGCGGGCCGAACAGCAGCACATGGTCCAGCGCTTCGCCGCGATTGCGCGCCGCCTGGATGAAAATGTCGAGCTGGTCGCGCACGCGCTGCTGGCCGACATAATCGGACAGCGCCTTGGGGCGCAAGGCGCGCTCCACCGATTCTTCATTCGGTGTGACGGCATGGGGCGTGACCAGGCGGGTGGTCTCGCTGCGGGCGGAGAGGGAGTCTGATTGGATGGCCATGGTGCACGATTTCTGTCCAGCCGCCATGGTAGCACCTGATGATATGTCCAGTGAAACTTCATGCCGCTTCCCTTGCTTGGAGACTCATCCGGATTTGGCGGTATTTTTGTGCGGGCAGACGCGCCACCGTGCCTGGTTTGTGGCACGATGTTGGTTTCGCACGGCGTGACCTGGCAGGGGGCCCTGCCCGGGTGCCGTGCTTTTTTCATGCAGGACGATAGTCAGGAAATGACCGCTTTAGACCTCCCCGATTACCAGGACGTGATCCATGCGAACGCCGTGCTGGACGGCGTGGTGCATCGCACGCCGGTACTGCGCTCGCCGTTGGCGGATGCGCGGGCGGGGGCTGAAATTTTCTTCAAATGTGAGAATCTCCAGCGTACCGGCGCTTTCAAATTTCGCGGCGCTTATTACGCCATCGCGCAGCTGACCGAGGCGCAGCGGCGTGCCGGAGTGGTCGCCTATTCGTCGGGCAACCATGCGCAGGCGGTGGCGCTGGCGGCACGCCTGTTGGGCACGCATGCCGTGATTCTCATGCCTGCGGATGCGCCGCAGGCCAAGCGCGCGGCGACGGAAGGGTATGGCGGCCAGGTGCTGAGCTATGACCGTTACCAGGATGACCGCATTGCCATGGCAGAAGCCTTTGTGCGCGACGAAGGGCGGGTATTGCTGTCGCCCTACGATCACGCCGATGTGATTGCCGGGCAGGGGACGGCAGCGCTGGAACTATTGCAGCAACAGCCTGACCTGGACGTGCTGGTGACACCGATCGGCGGCGGCGGCCTGATTTCCGGCAGCGCGCTGGCCTTGCGCGCCCTGCGGCCCGGCGCCCGCCTGATTGGCGCGGAACCGGCCCTGGGCAATGACGCGCAGCAGTCCTTGCGCAGCGGTGTGCTGCATCACATCCCGGCGCCGCGGACGATTGCTGACGGCGCCACCACTACCCATCTGGGCGACCGTACCTTTGCCATCCTGTGCCGCGATGTGGATGATGTCGTGACGGTGACGGATGATGAGCTGCGCGAAACCCTGGTCTTTATCGCGCAGCGCTTGAAACTGATTGTCGAACCGACCGGTTGCCTGGGGGCGGCGGCCTTGCTGCACGGCAAAATTCCCTTGCGCGCCGGGCAACGGGCCGCGGCCATCCTGAGCGGCGGCAATGTGGATCTGACGGCATTTGCCGGGTATCTCGCTGGCGCTTGACGCAGCGGGCTTGCTATCCGCGGGCAGCATGAAGCTGGTATCCTCCCTTGGGGCCTGGTGACGGGCCCCAGGGGGTTTCCCCTGTTGCCTGAAGCCGCCCCGTCGGGCGGCGTGCCTGTGAGCCTATGAGTTTTACCCAGAATCTTTTCCTGCTGATCCTGCTGATTGTTGCCAGCGCATTTTTCTCGCTGGCGGAAATATCCATGGCCGCTTCGCGCCGCCTGCGTTTGCAGCGCCTGGAAGAAGCGGGCGATGCCAGGGCGACTGCCGTGCTGCGCACCCAGGAGCAGCCGGGACACTATTTCACTGTGGTGCAGATCGGCACCAATACCCTGGCGATTCTGGGCGGTATTGTCGGCGAAGCCTTGTTCAGCCCCTATCTGACGGCTTTTTTCGGGATGTGGATGAGCCCGGCCTGGGCAGGGTCTTTGGGCTTTCTGTTGTCTTTTTCCCTGGTCACTTCGCTATTCATTCTGTTGACAGATCTGGTGCCGCGCCAACTGGGCATGATTCTGCCGGAGCAGGTGGCCGTGCGGGTGGTGCGGCCCATGGGCTGGCTGACCATTCTGTTCCGGCCGCTGGTGCGTTTCTATGCCTGGCTGACCTACCGCACCCTGCGGTTTTTCAAGGTGCCGGACCGGCGCGAAGAAAGTGTGACGACTGACGATATCCTGGCGCTGGCTGAAGCGGGCACGCGTTCCGGTGTGCTGGCGGCGGGTGAGCAGCAGGTAATAGAAAATGTATTCGAGCTCGGGACGCGGCTGGTGCCCAGCGCCATGACGCAACGCGAACGCATTGCCTATTTCCTGATTGATGACCCGGATGATGTGATCCGCTTGCGGATTGCCGCCGAGCCTTATTCCACCTACCCGGTGTGCCGGGGCAATATCGACCATGTGGTCGGCTATGTGGATGCCAAGGATTTGTTCCAGCGTGTCTTGAACAATCAGCCCTTGCGGCTGGATGACCCGAGTCTGCTGCGCAAAGTGCTGCTGGTGCCGGACCGCCTGACGCTGGCGGAAGTGCTGGAGCAATTCCGCCAGGTGGGCGAAGACTTCGCCATGATCGTCAACGAATACAGCCTGGTGGTGGGCCTGGTCACCCTCAATGATGTGATGAGCACGGTCATGGGGGATCTGGTGTCGCCCTGGGATGAAGAGCAGATCATCCGCCGCGATGACCATTCCTGGCTGATCGACGGTGTGACGCCTATCCAGGATGTGCAGCGGGTGCTGGGCCTGGATGAGTTGCCCGAAGAAGGGGAGTACGAAACCCTGGCCGGTTTCCTGATGGTGATGCTGCGGCGCGTGCCGCGCCGCACGGACACGATCAGCTGGGGCGGTTACCGTTTCGAGGTCATGGACGTCGATAGCTTCCGCATTGACCAGGTGATGGTGACGCGGACGGTGGCTGGCGCGGCCCCGGCGGGCACCATCGGGAAATAGGCCAGGCAAGGCCTGGCGCAGGTTTAGCGCACCAGTCCTTGCAGTGCCAGTTTGATGCCGCTGGAAACATCGACATCGGCTGGCAGTTTCTTGAGCGCCGCCAGGGATTCCCGCTCTGAATAGCCCAGCGCCAGCAGCGCATTGAGAATATCGGATTGGCTGCTGGGCGCAGCGCTGCCTTGCACATGCCCGAGGTCTGCCCCCAGTTTGCCTTTCAATTCCAGCAGCAAGCGTTCGGCGGTTTTCTTGCCGATGCCGGGCACGCGTGTCAGGCGCGCGCTTTCCTGCAGGGTGACGGCTTGCGACAGTTCCTCTACGTTCATGCCCGACAGAATACCCAGCGCCGTGCGCGCGCCGATGCCGGTGACCTTGATGAGTTGCCGGAAGGTGGCGCGTTCGGCTGGCGTGCCGAAGCCGAACAGGACATGGGCATCTTCGCGGATGCTCAGGTGCGTGTAGAGCGTGACCTTGGCGCCGACATCCGGCAGGTTATAGAGCGTGCTCATGGGCACGTCGATGTCGTAGCCCACGCCGCCGGTATCGACGCAGATCGTGGGCGGGGATTTTTCCAGCAGGGTGCCGGTGATGCGGCCAATCATGACGGTCGTCCTAAGGTGAATGCGCGTAAGCCGTCAGCCGCCGCACCAAGCGGCGGCCAGTGACGGGAATGCGGGGATCATATACGAGACGGCGGCGCCACGGCAGTCCTGCCGCGGCGCGTCAGCGCAGCGGGCCGTTGCGGGAGGCGGGCCGGAACTGGCGCGCCGCCAGCGGATGGCCCTGGGCGCCGAGCTGGTCCTGCATGGCGCCGATGTGCGCATGGCAGATGGCGCAGGCCAGGGCATCGGCGGAGTCGGGCGCCGGGTCGCCGTCCAGGGACAGCAGGTGCTTCACCATATGCTGCACCTGTTCCTTGGCGGCACGGCCTGTGCCAACAACGGATTTCTTGATTTGCAGCGCCGTGTATTCGTGCACGCTCAAGGCGCTGTCGGCCAGCGCGCAGAGCGCCGCGCCGCGCGCTTGCCCCAGCAGCAGCGTGGATGACGGGTTGGTGTTGAGGAACACGATTTCCAGCGCCGCGACATCGGGCCGGGTGTCGCGCGCCACCTCGCGCAGATTGTCGAGGATGACGCGCAGGCGTTCGGACAGCGGCAACGCCGTGGGAACCACGATCGTGCCGCTGGCGACGTAGGACAGGCGCGGGCCGGCGACGTCAATCACGCCGAAGCCGGTACGCCGCAGGCCAGGGTCCACACCCAGAATGCGCATGGCGTTTTAGTGGCGGAAGTGGCGGATACCGGTGAACACCATCGCAATGCCGCGCTCGTCGGCAGCGGCGATGACTTCGTCATCGCGCATGCTGCCGCCGGGCTGGATCACGCAGCTCGCGCCCGCATCGACAACCACGTCCAGACCATCGCGGAACGGGAAGAAGGCATCGGACGCCACGGCCGAACCCTGAATGCTCAGACCGGCATTTTCCGCCTTGATGGAGGCGATGCGGGCAGAGTCCACACGGCTCATCTGGCCAGCGCCCACGCCGACGGTAGCGCCATTGGCCACGAAGACGATAGCGTTGGATTTCACGAACTTGGCCACGTTCCAGGCGAACATCAGATCGCGCAGCTGCGCTTCGGTAGGCGCCAGTTTGGTGACGACCTTGAAGTTCTCACGGGTGAGCACATGATTGTCCGGGCTTTGCAGCAGCCAGCCGCCGCCGACGCGTTTGACATCGAAATCGTTCTGGCCAGCGCCCAGCGGCACTTGCAGCACGCGGACGTTTTTCTTGGCAGCGAAAATGGCCAGCGCGGCGCCGTCATATTCCGGGGCCAGCACGACTTCTACGAACTGGGTGCTGACCGCTTCGGCGGTGGCAGCATCGACAGGACGGTTGAAGGCGATGATGCCGCCGAAAGCCGAGGTCGGGTCAGTGCGGAAGGCGCCCTGGTAGGCAGCCAGCGGGGTGGCGCCCAGCGCCACGCCGCAGGGGTTGGCGTGCTTGACGATGACGCAAGCCGAAGAATCGAAGCTGCGCACGGCTTCCCAGGCAGCATCGGCGTCAGCGATGTTGTTGTAGGACAGTTCCTTGCCTTGCAACTGGCGGTAGTTGCCCAGCAGGCCGGCGGAACGCACCGGATCGACATAGAAGGCGGCGTGCTGATGGGGGTTCTCGCCATAGCGCAGCGCCTGTTCGCGGCGGACTTGCAGCGTCAGGGTGCGCGGCCAGGTATCGCGGGCCGGAGCGGCGTCCTGGGCCGGGGCGGCTTCCGCCAGGCTGCTTAGGTAGGCGGCGATGGCGCCATCATAGGCGGACGTGTGGGCATAAACCTTGCCGGCCAGTTCCAGGCGCAGCGCGTAGGACGGCGCGCCAGCCGCGCTGTCTATGCCTGCGAGCACGCGGCTGTAATCGGCCGGGTCGATGACGACCGTCACGCCGCCGGCTTCAGTACCGTGGTTTTTGGCCGCAGCGCGCAGCATGGCGGGGCCGCCGATGTCGATGTTTTCGACTGCGTCCGCGAAGGTGCAGCCGGGTTTGGCAACCGTTTCGCGGAAGGGGTAGAGGTTCACCACCAGCAGGTCGATGCGCTCGATGCCGTGTTCTTTGATGGTGTTCAGGTGTTCCGCGTTGTCGCGGCGGGCCAGCAGGCCGCCGTGGATTTTCGGGTGCAGGGTCTTGACACGGCCATCCAGGATTTCCGGGCTGCCGGTATGCTGGGCCACTTCGGTCACGGCCAGGCCGGCTTCAGCCAGCAGTTTGGCGGTGCCGCCAGTGGAAAGCAGCTTGACGCCGCGGGCCGACAGGGCGCGGGCGAAATCGACAATACCAGCTTTGTCGGAGACGGAGAGCAGGGCGGTTTGGATTTTCATGGTTGGAATGAAAAGTAGGGGAATTCGGTGGCCCGGGTCAGTTCGGGATCAGGCTGTGAGCCTGCAATTTCTTGCGCAAGGTGTTGCGGGTGATGCCCAGCATTTCAGATGCCCGCGATTGATTGCCGCCGGCCTGCTTCATGACGACCTC
>NZ_JBQEKA010000122.1:0-6634 GCF_052103615.1 Kerstersia sp.
TGGTCACGACAAACAACAGCAACAGCGCCAGGCTTTTCAGGCTGACCAGTTCCCCGCCAGGATCACGCTTGCGCGCCACCATCAACAAATACAGCAAAGCCAGCACGGCGCTGCACAACGCGACGCTTTTGGGCAGGAAGGCGGCACCAACATCCCCCATGCTGCGAATGTCCGGCATACCCAGCGCCACGCTGTAGATGAGCAGGCTGAAAGCAAGCAGCAACAGCCCCATCACGATTTTCTGTACCAATAACATCGTCTTCTCCGCCGCAACGGCACCGGCCTGCCAGTCGCCCGCCAAGCCGGTTGCGCTGCTTTACTTGATCAGGCCTATGGACTTCAGGAATTCGCTCTGTCCGGCGATCTGGGCCGTGACCATCTCAGTGAAGCCCTGCTCCGCAAGATTAATGTTCTCCTGCTTTTCACGTTCCTGGAAAGCCAGCCAGTCCGGGCTGGCTTCGACCTTGTCCACGGCCGCCTGAATGATGTCAACAATGTTCTCGGGCGTGCCGTTCTTGATGGCAATCCCGCGCCAGATCGAATCCACAATATCGAAGCCCTGTTCCTTGAAGGTCGGCACATCAGGGAAGAAAGCAGAACGCTCTTCGGTCGTCACGCCCAGCAGGCGGATGTCGCCGTTGAGCACCTGATCCAGGCCGCTGGAGGGCGTCATGACGGCAACGTCGATATGCCCGCCCAGCAAGGCAAGCGGAATCTTGCCCGAGGCATCATGCGGAATCCAGCCGCTCTTGAACCCGCCCTGCTGCATCAGCTGGAACAACACATACTGGTGGAAGCCTGCCGGCGCGTGGCCGCCGACCTTCAAGCCATTGGGATGCGCCTTCATGTAATCGACAAAGTCCTGCACGGTTTGCAAGGGGCTGTCCTTGCGCACGGCCAGCGACGACGGTTCAGCCTGCATGGCGCGCACCAGGCGCATGGAATCCAGCGGGAACGGAATCAGGCCTTGCGCAATGCCGAAAGTTAGCGTGCCTGTCAGCACCAGAATGTTGTAGCCATCCGCAGGCTGGGCCATGATGGCCGACACGCCGACCGCGCCGGAACCGCCGGGACGGTTCTGGACATTGACGGTCCAGCCCATTTCACGCGACAGCAGTTCCGCCAGTTTGCGGCCATAGGTATCCAGCGAACCGCCAGCGCCCGACCAGACGATCAGGTTGATGGGCTTGGACGGGTAACCCGCTGCCGTGACATTGGAAAGGGTCAGGACCAGCGGTGCCGCAGCCAGGCCCTTGAGCAGCGAACGGCGAGTCAATGCGTTTTTCATGGAATGTCTCCTTCCGGTGTTATGACTGTGCGGTCTTGGTTTTTTTCCGGCGCTGCACATGGCGCCACAAAGGCAGGACGATGCTCAGGACGCTCAGGGCCAGGAACACCGCGCTGACGGGCTCAGTAATGAAAATGTCGTAGGAACCTTGCGAGCTCACCAGGGCCGTGCGGAAGTTGGACTCAACCATATAGCCCAGCACCATGGCCAGCACGACCGGCGCCACCGGGAAGGACAGCTTTTTCATCAGATATCCCAGCGCGCCAAAGCCCAAGGTCAGCCAGATATCGAATTGCAGATTACGCAGCGCATAGGCGCCGAGAATGGCGAAAACGATAATTCCGGCAGCCAGCACGGCATCAGACAGGTTCACCACGCGGGCCAGCCACGGCAGGGCCAGCGACCCGACAATGAACATCACAATGCTGGACAGCAGCAGACCCAGCAGCACGCTGTAAACCAGCACGGGCTGCTCAGTGAAGAGCTGCGGGCCGGGGCGCAGGCCATGCATAACCAAGGCGCCCACTATCACCGCCGTCGTCGGCGACCCCGGCACGCCGAGTGACAGCAAAGGCACCATGGCCCCGCCGACGGTGGCGTTATTGGCCGATTCCGGCGCCGCCACGCCACGCCCTTCCCCTGCGCCGAACTTCAGGCCAGGATTGCGGCGTACCGCCACATCACGCGCCACCCAACAGGCGATATTGCCGCCGACACCCGGCAGAATGCCCAGCAAGGTCCCGATCACCGAACCTTGCAGCATGGTGCCTATCATGTGCTTCCAGTCCGACAGGCGCAGCATGACGCTCTTGACCGCGCCGCGGCCCACCTTCTTGCGCTCACGCATGGCATTTTCCGCCAGCAGCAAAGCTTCCGAGACTGCAAACAGCCCGATCAGCGCCGCCAGCATGGGCACGCCTTCAAACAGCGCGACCTCGCCCATGGTGAAACGCGGAAAGCCGCTGATGGGGTCTATGCCGACAAAGGCCAGCATCAGGCCCAGCGCCGCGCCCAGCAAGCCCTTGATGAGCGAGCCGCCAGACAAGGCCGCCACCGATGTCAGGCCGAACAGGCCAACCGCAAAATAGCTGGCCGGGCCGAACTGCAAGGCCAGCGTGGACAGGGGCGCAGCCAGAAACAACAAGGCCAGGCCGCCGACCAAACCGCCTACCGTCGAAGCCGACAAGGAAATTGCCAGGGCCCGGTTGGCCTCGCCCTTTTGCGTCATGGCAAAGCCGTCGATGGTGGTGGCCGCCGCTGCCGCCGTTCCCGGCGTGGAGAGCAGAATCGCGCTCACCGAACCGCCGTACTCCGCCGCCATATACAAGGAAATCAGCAACAGCATGGAGATTTCCGGGGACATGTTGTACGTAAAAGGGATCAACAGACTGATGCCTATGGAGGGCCCCAGACCGGGCAAGGCGCCGACCACTATCCCGATTGCCGTGCCAGCCACCAGCGCGGCTAGGCCTGCCAGAGAGAAGATAACGCCCAGGGCGTCAGCAATGAAAGACATGGCTACTCCCCGGCACGATCACAAGGACAGGCGACCTGGCTGGACACTGCCCTGTGATAAGAATTTGATGATGGCATATTGCCCCCTCCTCAATGAACGAATCTTTTTTATTGGCCAAAGATCAGGAAAAACCCGTATCTTTTTGCCGGACAACAATACTTATTACTTGAAAAAAAGCACTTTTCTGACAATTTATTGTGGCACAAACTCGGACAAAAGCCGTTTGCAGGGATAATAGGAACATCGCACTTGGACATAAGATTTAATGAAAACAGATGAAAACATCCCGAACCTGAGACATCTGCGGATGTTCATGTCCACGTGTGAATTGGGCAGTATCAATGCGGCAGCGGGCGCCATGCACGTCGCCCAGCCTGCCATCACGCAGGCCATCTCCAAGCTGGAAGCGCGTTTTGGTTCGCCCCTGCTGTCACGGCACCGTGAAGGCAGCTTGCCCACCCCGGCAGGCCGGATTCTGCATGGCCGCTGCGATCGTTTCTTCCGCCAGATGCATGCCGCGATCATGCTCGCGCCCGAGCGCATCCATGCGCCGGGCTCGCAACAGGCCGCCACGCTGGCAGGCCGCCTGACCGTCAGCCAGATCAGCGCCTTGATCGGTGTCGCCAACCATGGTTCGCTCTGGCTGGCCGCCCACAATGAAGGCGTTTCAGTATCGGCCATGCACCGGGCCGCCAAGGAAATCGAAAACAATCTGGGCTATGCCGTCTTTTCCAAAGCGCGCAACCGGCTCAACGTCAACCACAGCGGCGCCGAACTGGCGCGGCGGCTGCAAATCGCGCTGCGTGAAATTGCCGTCGCGGAAGAAGAAATCCGCAGCCTGTCGGGGCAGCCCGACGGCAAGATACTGATAGGCACCTTGCCCATGATACGCAGCGCCCTGCTGGGCCTGACCATCAACCGCACGCTCGCGCAGGCGCCCGGCCTGCGTTTCGAGGTACTGGAAGGGGTGTATGCCACCATGCTGCGCGCCCTGCGCAACGGTGAAATCGACATGCTGATCGGTGCCCTGCGCCGGCCCTCCCCCGCCAACGATGTCAATGAACGTCTGCTGTTTACCGACCCTTACGCCATCATTGCGCGCAAGGGTCATCCGCTAGAAGGCACTGAAGCCAGCGCAGCGGAACTGCTGCAATATGAATGGGTTGTGCAAAAACAGGGCACGCCGGTGCGCGCCGCCCTGGAAGCCATCTTCGCGGGTACCGGGCTATCGCCCCATGTCGCCGTCGAAACTTCCTCCATGTCACTGACCCGCTCCATCCTGCTGGACAGCGACCGCCTGGCCATCCTCTCACGCCGGCAGATCACCATCGAAGAACGCGCCGGCCTGCTGACAGCGCTGCCACTTTCCATCGCTTCCACGGGAAGACGCATAGGACTAACCACCCGGCAAGACTGGCAGCCCGCAGGCAGTCATTTGATTTTTCTTGAAAACTTCCACTCTGTCCTGATTGAAAATGTAGGCGCCCTGGAAGAGTAAAACCCATCATCTTCCTCTTTTACTTATATCAAGTAGCAAACTTCCAATAAGACACTCGCCTCCCTCCGGCTCCTAAAATCCTATACATCCCCTGCTCGCGCCGGACTGCGCCAGGCGCCTGCCAATAGGCTGAGGGGAAGACAATGCGCCCAGGAATGACTGCACCAGAGGCAGTTTGCGAGGAAAGACATGAAAATTGCGTTTATTGGATTCGGCGAAGCGGCACGCGCCTTCACGGATAGCCTGGCAGGCAATCCTGCCGCCAGCATCGTGGCGGCCTACGATATCCGCCAGGATGAGGAGATGCGCCAGGCAGCATTAAGCCGTGGTCTGCGTTTTGAAAAAACGGTTGCCGCCGCCATTGCGGGCGCGGATTGGATCCTCAGCGCCGTGACTGCCGACCAGAGCCTGAATGCCGCGCAAAGCGTGCTGGATGCCCTGGAGCCTGGCCAGTTGTTCATCGACATCAACTCGGTGTCGCCCGGCCGCAAGCAGCAATCGGCCACGCTGATCGCCGGCCGCCAGGGCCAATACCTGGATATGGCGGTCATGGCCCCAGTCCACCCGCGCGGCCATGCCACGCCTGTACTAGTCGCTGGCGCCCAGGCGCATGCGCTGGCGGCCACGCTGGAAAACCTGGGCTTTCACTTCGAAGTCGTCGGCGACGAACCCGGCGCCGCCACCGCCATCAAAATGGTGCGTTCCCTGTTCGTGAAGGGTCTGGAAGCGCTGACGGTGGAAACCTTGCTGGCCGCATCGGCCACCGGCTGTCTGGACCGTGTCGTGACATCCTTGGCCGACACTTTCCCGGGGCTGGGCTGGCCGGACAACGCACGCTATATGTTCGAGCGCACGCTGCATCATGGCGCGCGGCGCGCCGCCGAGATGCGCGAAGTCGCCGCCACCTACGACGAACTGGGTTTCGTGGGCGCACTGGCCGACAAAATCGCCGATGTGCAGGAAAAAATGGGGGCTGCGCCTGTGATCGACCTGCCGCCGGGCGAACTCAACCCGTCGGTGCGTGAAGTCGCTGCCATGCGCCTGCGGGCCGAGGGCAAGAGTTTGCCCGGCAGCCGCTGACGTCCAAGCAAGGCGGCCCAGCACGCATCAGGCCGCGCCAGCCCCCTGGCGCCGCCTGCTTCAGCGCTGAGGCAAGACGCTGATATAGCCCTCGCCTATCTGCACGGCCTTGAGCGGCGGCGTGATCAAACGCACGCCGCTGGCATACAGGCCATCAATCAAGGCCCCGATCTGATCGTAAGAAATGGCATGCCCCCATTCCTGCGCGCGTTCCCAGGCCCCCTCTTTGCCTGAACGCGAAAAAATACTGACGGATTGTGGGCTTTCCATGGCCATGACAATGGCCTGATCTTCCGCCAAAGCTTCATCCAAGGGCGCAAACACCACCAAGCACCCGGGATGGCCTGCCGGTGTCAGGCGCTGGCAGGACTTCAGCACATATTCCGCATCCCATCCCGGATACGCCTGCGCCAGTTCCGCCCGCAACGCATGCTCTGCCGGCAAGCTGGGCAGCTGTTTCAGCAAACGCTGGCCCACCTCCTCGGGACTGAGCTCGGTTTCGTCCGTGCTGTCAGACTCGGCCTGCAACCGGCCCTCCAGCGGCCCGCCGGGCGCCGTCAGGCGCGCTACTGCGCGCTGGCCGGGCTTGCCCCAGTCAGACTGCATTTGCCCCAAGGCCATGTCTTCGGGCGCCACCTGCCCGGCCTCGAAACGGGAAACCTGTGACCAGACCGACAAAGCCTCGGGCGACAGCAAGCGCGTCAGCCACAAAACAGCCAGCGCCGCCATGGCCAGCGCCATGATGATGTTGGCCTGGCGCACCCGCGCCATCCAGGCCCGCCCCCGGCAAACTGCCCAGAGATAGCAGAAGGCATAGCCTGCGGCCACCAGCACCGCCGTCAGGCCGCACACGCGCTGGGGGCTCAGCCCATACTGGGCGATACGCGCGCCTATGGCCCACAAAGCGACCAAGGCGAAAAGCGGCATGACAAGCCCCAGGCCGCGCGCGGCATAACGCAATAGCGGCGACGCGCTGGCACTGTCATCATCTTCGGCAATCACCGCGGACACCAGTGTGGCCGCACCAAACACGGCGCACACGCAGAGCGCGGCCAAAGAAAGGCCGACCGTGCCGCGAAACGGCAGCGCAACGATGAAAATCACCATGACGACCAGCAGCAAGGGCGTCAGCAAACGCAGCAACCGCAGCAGCAAGACCGGTGAAATATAGCTGCCCAATTCCGACGACACCGCCAGTCCCAGGCCAATCAGGGCGCCGGTAATCAAGGCCGCTACCGGCGCCTGCCCGAGG
>NZ_JBQEKA010000123.1:0-6493 GCF_052103615.1 Kerstersia sp.
TTTTCCCGCCCGCTACCGCCGCGCAGCGCTGGCTGCTGCTTGCCTGAGCGTTTGGGCCCTCTCCTCCGGTGCCGCCAGTGCCGCCAGCGCTGCCGGTTTGCCTGAGGGCGAAGTCTCCGGCGCATCCAAGGTGGCGGTGACGGAAATGACGTCCTTCCATTACACCGGCGCGAGTGAAACCGGCGCGGAAGGAGCCAAGGGCTGGCCCAGCGTCAAGGATCCCTCCTCGCCGCCTTTGTTCGTGAAGCATCCCAGTTCACAGCGCCCCTATCTCTTTGGCGGTTCGTTTGGCCAGGCCTTGCGCGCCATAGGCAGCGTCGGGCTGTGGTGGATGCAAGCCTCTCCTGGCCATTATGAGCGTCTGGAGGTGGATGCAAACCGCGTCTATGGCCTGATTCCGGGCACGCCAGTGCGTACCAGCGATGGCAGCATCATGGGGGTGATTGTCAGCATGTTCGCCGAACAGTACGACCCCAGCACCGCGGGCGAGACGGCGCAATATGCCTTGGCCGTGCGCAAGGGGGCGGTATTCCGTACCGAGTTCGATGGCACGCATCTGGTGCCCATCACCAGCACTCAGGGCAAACTGAACATGCCCAATGGCGCGCTGGTCGCGGATGCGCAGGACAATCTGTACGGCGCCGACAAGGGCGAGCGCGGCCATGGGCGGATTTTCAAGGTCGATGCGGACGATAAGTTTTCGACCTTATATGAATTCCAGGCCGGGCCGGATGGCATGCGGCAAGTGCTGAATGACATCATTCTGGGTTCGGATGGCTGGCTCTACGGCGTGACCGGCTACGATCGCGGCTTGCCCAACGCGCCAGCGACGCCGCAAGCGCCGGAGACGCCGACAGGGACGTTGTTCAAGCTGGATCCGGCCAATCCCGCGGGCAGCTTCCGCGTGTTGCACACCTTCCGCCTGAAGGAAGGCGAGATCAACGTGCAGAGCCACTCCGGCAATGAACAGCTGCGTTATTACCCCAGCGGCGACCTGTATGTGCCGGGGACGGCAGGGGATGTGACGATCAGTACCAATGGCGTGCAAGCCATGGTCGGCCTGTCCTCGCTGGTGGAAGGCAAGGACGGGCATATCTATGGCACGACCTCCATCAACCGTTGCCAGGTCTATACGAAGTGGAAGGCAGTGCTGACGGCTTATACCGCCGTGTCTGCCGATAGCCCGCTGTGCGGCTATCGTTACCCCGGCAAAAACGTGTTGCCCACGGAGGCGTTCCCGCATTATGACGGCCAGGTGGCGCATGGCGCGGTTTACCGTCTTCCCAAGGATGCCAGCGACGAAGATGGGCGCTTCCAGATCCTGCATGAGTTTTCCGGCGAGGACGGCAGCACGCCGCGCGGCCCGCTGGCCCTTGGCAAGGACGGCAATATTTATGGCACGACGCTTAGCGGCGGCCGTCACCGCTCGTGGTCGTTTGCGGCAGGACTGCTGGATCACGCGCCGACCTGCGAAGACCTGAGCGTTGAGATCGACCGGGCCAAGTGCCGTGCTGTCGGGGCGGAAGAATACGCAGCCGGCACGGGCTATAAAACAGTCGCCTGGGCCGATCAGGGTTTGAGCGGCGGCACCTTGTTCCGCATCGTGACCAGCGCGCTGGCCCCGGACGCCAATGGCCGGGCGACGGCCAGCGGCTTCCAGAGCTTGCATTCCTTTAAATACGACGTTGATGGTTCCCGTCCGCTGGGGGTGCGGGCAGGCGAAGATGGCCGCCTGTATGGCGTGGCCAGCCGCGGCGGCTCGGCTTATACCAACAACCGTGGCGAGCAGAAGGCGTATGACGATAATGGCGCCGTGTTCGTGGCGGATCTGGATGGCGATCTGCCTTCGGCTTCTATCACGCTGACGATGAGCCCGCAGGAAATCGCCGCAGGCGCGAGCGCCACGCTGACCTGGACGTCCTGGCAGACCCAGGATTGTCAGGCCAGCTCGTCGCAGGGCGATTGGAAGGGGCCGCAGGAAACCTCGGGCAGCGTGGTACTCACGCCTGCCAACGGGACGCTGTACTACACGCTGCAATGCACTGATAGCGTGAAGGGAACAGCGGTCTCGGCGGTGGTGCCGCTCTATGTTAATTCGCCCATCATCGGCAAGGACGGCAACAAGAATGAGTTCGGCAATGGCGGCGGCAGCCTGCCGGCCGGTGTTCTTCTCTTGCTGGCAGTGGCCGGTCTGGCCCGTCGCCGTCGCTGATGTCATGTCGCCGCCGGTTGCCTGCGGTTCAGGGCAGCCCGGCGGACAGCTTGCACAGATCCATTCCTTATCCGCAGGAACACCAAGATGTCCACATTTTCCTTTTCCCGCCGCGCATTGAGCACCCATGTTGCCGTGGCGCTGGCCTTGCTGCTGTCGTCGGGCGCTGCCCACGCATTCAAGGAACAGGCGCAGTTCGCGCCCAAGCCGTTGCTGGTCTTTTCCGGGCCTGCAAGCAATGGCGGTCATTTTCCAGGGGCTAAACCCTATACCCCGCCTATCTATGTCGAGAGTCAGAATCGCTATATAGGCCTGACTCAGGAAGGCAGCGAGGATAAGTGGACGGGGGCTTTCGGCGGCCAGTTCTATAGCGCGACGGCTTTCCAGGTGGGTGTCGATGGCACGGGCTATCAGTATGAGATTCTGAATTCCCGTATTGGCGTGCAGATTACGCCCTTGCTCCGCGATGCCAGGACAGGAGATATCTATGGCGGCTCGGAATCTGCCCTGGATGAGAACGGCCTGAATCCCGGCGGCGTGCTGTTTGTGATTCGTGAAGGGCAGGTGTTGCCGCTGGTCAATCATGGTGATGAACTGCCGGCCAAGGAATTTCAGCCGCGCGGCCAGATGACGCAAGATAGCCAGGGCCGCCTGTTTCTGAATGGAGCTGGCGGTTTGGCGAATTGCACCTCGACCCATGCCAGCCGCAATATCAAGAATGTGCTTTACCATTTTGTGCCTGGCGCGGGGCAGCTGCTGCAGCCATCGGCCAATCTGTGCGACTTTAACGAGTCGATCGAGCGGCCTGGTCCACTGCGCCCCGTCACGACCCTGCGCCAGCACAAAGGAGCGGCGCCGCTACTCCAGGTCTGGAGCGAGGCAGATCAGGCGCTCTACGTGTTGGCGAGCAATAGCGGCAGTGAGAAGAACGTCGAAGGCGTGCCGGAGAGCGATAACAACGGCAAGCCCAGCAATACGTTGTTTCGTATCAAGGCCGACGATCTTGCCCAGCGCTTGCAGCCGGGCGAGGGCGATAAGATCGAAGTGCTATATAACTTTGGCAAGGGCCGGGACGGCGAAGCGCGCGCCGGCATGGATTATGTTTCCAGCATGATCGAAGTGGGCGACTGGCTGTATGGCACGGCTTTTTCAACAAAAGCCTCGACTGCAGCGGCAGGCGGGACTTTGTGGCGGATGAACAAGCAGCGTGGCGGCAGTAGCTTTGAAGTGTTGCATCGTTTCGCTGAGGCCGACAATAAAGTCGAAAATGACGGCTCCAACCCGGCAGGTCCGCTGGTGCGCGCGGCGGACGGCAATATCTATGGCACAACCAGCGCGGATGCGCGGCGCCTCACGAGCGCCAAGGATCCCGAAGCGCTGGGTGCGGGCATTCTGTTCCGCGTGACCGCGCCGGAAGGCGATGCGCCGGTCTATGAACCCTTGGCCTATTTCGATGTGGCAACGACAGGAGCCAGGCCGGCAGGGCTGGGACTTGGGCCCATCAAGCAAGACAGCGACGGCAAGCGCCATCAGACCTTGATTGGCGTGTCCCGCTATGGCGGCAATGAGACCGATGTCATTACGACCCGTGAAACAGTGGACGGTTTCGGCACCTTATTCCAGGTGGACGTTCCCGTGGTGGATGCGCGGCTGACGCGATTCGTGAGCAGCGCCAGCGTGGCGCGTCCCGGGACGCGCCCGACCTTGCAATGGGCCAGCGAAGGCACGGAGCGCTGCGTGGCGGGCGGCGACTGGGAGGGCACGTATGACGCCAGCGCTTCCCACCGTCTCCCCGCGCTTAACGAACTGCGCGACTATGTCTTTACGCTGCAATGTAAGGGCTACACCGGTCAGACCGAAACCAAGAGCCTGACGGTGAAGGTTATCGACGGTTCCGGCACGGAAGACGGCGGCAATGGCGGCGGCGGCGCGCTGGGCGGCGGCCTGCTGGCGGCGCTGGCAGCCTGGGCTGCCCGCCGCCGTGCGGCGCGCGGGGTATCAGGTGCGGTTTAAAACAAGGTAAACCTGTGGCGCGGTGACGGGCAGCAGGACTTACACTAAGCCCTCTTTCTGCACCGGCAGGCTGGCTGGGTCCGGCCTGGCGGGCGCAATGGCGGCAGGCCGTATGAGCCTGCCGCCATTTTGCTTGCCCTGGCGCAGTGTCATCGTGTCAGTGTCATCGTGTTATTGATGCCGAGATTGGAGGTATTCTCATGAGCTTGCTCGATTCCCTGGGTTCCCTGGGCTCTCTGGTTGGCGGCAGCAAGTCCGGCCCCGCCGCGCTGCTGCCCGTCCTGCTGGAACAACTGAAAAAATATCCTGGCGGTTTGTCCGGCCTGGTGGATAGCTTCCGCAAGGGCGGGCTGGGCGACATCGTTGCTTCATGGATAGGCAAGGGCCAGAACCTGCCGGTTTCCATCGACCAGCTGCGTCATGTGCTGCCTGCCGCGCTGGTGGGCGGCCTGGCGCAGCAATCGGGCCAGGACGACAATACCGTGCTGAGCCTGTTGACTAAGGTCTTGCCGCAAGTGGTCGATCAGGCGACCCCTGATGGCGAAGTGAAGGAAGGCCAGGGTTTCGATGCCAGCAGCCTGCTGGGATCGCTATCAGGTTTGCTCGGCAAACCGGGCTGATCCCCCCGCGAAACTGATTCCGGCCGGTATGCTTTCCGGTCAGACCCCCGCTTGTTGGCGCCATGCCAATACCGGGGGTTTTTTGTCGGCCGGATGTTTGCCGGCAGGGGATAGGATAAAAACAGGGAGGCCGCCTGGCGGCCGCCGCACGGCTGGCGCAGCGTAGGGGTATGTTTCGTCTGGATGAGGGAGTGTGATTAACTTATAGCCAGCCGCAAGGCGCTTGTGGAAGCATTTCGTTTTACCATCCGTGCCAGCGCTTGCCGGCACCGGCCAGGTCTCTGGCTGATGCCGGGGCTGGTTGAGGCGCATGCTTTCTTGGCAGATTTTTCATTCAGGAATACGACGACAGATGAAATACCGCAAACTTGGACGTACCGATATCGACGTCAGCCTGATCGGCCTGGGCACAATGACCTGGGGCGAGCAGAACTCCGAACAGGAGGCGCACGAGCAGCTTGATTATGCGCTGTCTCAAGGCGTCAATCTGATTGATGCCGCCGAAATGTATCCTGTGCCGCCCAAGCCCGAAACCCAGGGCCGCACGGAGGAATATATCGGTTCCTGGCTCAAGCGCAGCGGCCGGCGCAGCGAGGTCGTGCTGGCGACGAAAGTCGTGGGCCCGGTGCGCCAGGCCCACCAGAAGGGGCATATCCGTGATGGCAAGACCTCTCTGGACCGCGCCAACATTACGGCGGCGCTGGATGCCAGCCTGCAGCGCCTGCAAACGGATTACGTCGATCTGTACCAGTTGCATTGGCCGGACCGCAGCACGGCGACGTTTGGCCGTTTGGGCTACCCCTGGATCGAAGGGGAATCAACCATTGCCATTGAAGAAACCTTGACCGTGCTGGCCGACCTGGTGAAGGCGGGCAAGGTGCGCCACATCGGTGTTTCCAATGAAACGCCTTGGGGCGTGGCGCAATTTCTCCGCGCTGCCGAGAAACTGGGCTTGCCGCGTATCGTCAGCATTCAGAATCCCTATAGCCTGTTGAACCGCACGTTTGAAACCGGGCTGTCGGAGTTTTCGCATCATGAGCAGATCGGCTTGCTGGCGTATTCGCCGCTGGCCTTTGGCGTATTGACTGGCAAGTATCTGAACGGCGCCCGCCCGGCAGACGGCCGCATCAGCTTGTATGAGCGTTTTGCGCGGTATAGCAATGAACAGGCGCAGGCGGCGACGCGGGATTATGTCTATGCGGCGCGCCGCCGCGGCCTATCGCCCGCGCAAGTGGCGCTGGCCTTCATCAATAGCCGTCCGTTCGTCACCAGTAATCTGGTGGGAGCGACCAAACTGGATCAGCTGAAGGAAAACATTGCTTCGGTGGATCTGACGCTGGATGAAGAACTGCTGGCCGAAATCGAGCATATCCATCAGCGCCAGCCGAATCCGGCACCCTGACGGTAACACTGAGGGCAACACTGACGGCAGCCCTGTGCTTGGCGCCATAACGGTGCGGCATTCAGTGCAGCATTCGGTGTGGCGTTCTGTACAGCGCTCAGTGCAGTGAATAGGGCGGCTTTAGCGTTGCCTCCGGTGCTGGAATCAGCGCCGCCGCCGGGCTGCCAGGTAAAAAAAGCCAGACGGAAAGACTGAACTGACCCCCATAAGTAGGACAGTCAAACGCTAAAGCCCGAAGGCCTGAGC
>NZ_JBQEKA010000124.1:0-6380 GCF_052103615.1 Kerstersia sp.
TCATTCACCTTGGAGGGATGAAAATCCGTCATGCCTATCTTGCCGGCCACCCATTTGGCCGTGCCCGGCATGAGCTGCATCAGCCCCGATGCCCCGACACTGGAACGGGCATCCGTAATGAAGCGGGATTCCTGGCGGATCAGGCCATACACCCAGGCGGGATCGAGATCAATGGCACGCGCCTGAGCGCTGACACGGCCTTCGAAAGGCGCGATATAGCGTTGCGAGAAATCAATCTGGTCGCGTGTCCGTTCGGACGTATTCACCACCCGGTCGTAGATGTGTTCCTGGCGCGCCAGCTCCGCCGCCGCCAGCAATTGCCGGTCCGTCATGCCGCGCAAGGCGAAGTTCCATTCCGGCACGGCTTCAGCGCGCCAGCCTTCGTGGAACATGGTCACGGCACGGCGCAAGCCGGGATGCGCGGCCACTTCCGCCAATTCGGCAGGCGTCACCCGCGCTGGCGCAGGCGGCGGCGCAATGGCCAGGCCCAGCTCTTCAGCCGCCAATTGGCCGTAGAAGCCATATTCCCCGGCAATCGACGTGAATGCCTCGTTGGCCGCCGCTTCCTGGCCCCGCGCCTTCAGGCTGCGGCCATTCCAGTACACCCAGACGGATTCATTGCGCTGCGAAGGCGTCATCTGGGCGACGGAACTCGACACCCAGCCCCAGTCGATCTCCGGCTGGCGCAAGGCTGCCCGCACGCGCCAAGCGGCGTTGTATTCGGTCAGCCGCACACCATCGGCCTCTTGATACCAGCGGTGCGCAATCGGGTTGAGATTCAAGGCCGCAACCAGCGCGAACTGGCTGCGCACCCACTTCAGATCAGCCTCAGGCAGACGGCCGTTCCAGGAGCGGCGCAGGTAGGCGTCGCCATCCTCCATGTTCTTGCGCGCCAGGCGTGACAACGCCACCGTGGCAATATCCCGTTGCGCGGGCGTACGCAGCTGCTGCTCCTGGCGCGACAGCCACTGCATCGGGTTTTTCAATGCCGCGTCGTAATCCTTGATTTCCGCCGGGTTGAGCACATAGGCTGCCATGCGCCGCGCATGGGCCAGCTTGTTTTCGTCCAGCAGGTCACGCCACATCGCCACCAGGGTGCTGCGGTCCAGCACCCGGTCGGCCGTCAGCTTGTCAAACAGCGCCCAACAGGCATTGCCCGGCGCAAACACCGCGACGGCGTCGATATCGCGAATCCGCTCACCGCCACGGTGGCGGGCATCCAGCTGGGCGCAACTGACTTGCGGGCCGCCGACTTCGACCGGCCCCACCTGGCGCACCTGGGCGAAATCCCCGGCGCGCGCTGCGGCCAGGATCCAGTCCCCCTTCAGCTTGTCGGCCAGATAACTCCCCGGATGACGGTCCACAAAATCCTGTAACAGCACCGGATCTATCGTGCGCTGCTCGGTCAGCAAATAGCGCAGCATCCAATACTCGGCATACATGCCCAGCTCCGCATCGCGCGCGCGCTCCACCAGGGCGGGCAAGGCCTTCCAATCTTTTTTCTGGACGGCGTCACGCGCCGCATTCAAGGCGCTATCGACACTGCGCGGCATGGGCTGCGCCTGGGGCGACAGCGCGGCCACCCTCAGGCCGCCCTCCTGCGCCAGAACAGGCGCCGTACCGGCAAGCAATAAGGCCCCCAGCCACACGCGCCAGGCAGGACGGACGCGCAAGGACGATTTCTGATACCGTTCTGATACTTGACTATGACTCATGACTGGCATTCCGCATGAAAACCGCTAATACCATACAGGATACCGCAGCCGCGCTGCGTACTACGCTGCGTGAGCGGCGAAACAACATGGACGGCAGCAACCGCAGCCGCGGCGGACTGCTATTGCGCGGCCGTCTCTATACCTGGCTGGCCCTGCGGCGTGATGCCGCTGAACAGGCCGGCCAAACCGCGCCCCAGCGCATCGCTGCCTTCCATGCGCTTGATGGCGAGCCGGATCTGCTGCCGCTGCTGGCCAAATGGGTCGAAGAAGACGGCCTGGACATCCTGCTGCCCGCCGTCATTGCGCCAGAACAGCCCCTGGTTTTCCGCCAATGGCATCTGGATGCCCCCATGAAAACGGGCGCTTATGGCGTGCAGGAAGTCGCTGGCCCGGACCTGGCGCCCGCCGAGGCGCGCCTGGATGTCGTCCTCGTGCCTACGCTGGGCTGGACCGCCAAAGGCGACCGTCTCGGCTATGGCGGCGGCTACTACGACCGCACCCTGACACAGCTGCGCCAGGCCAATCCGCGCTTGATCGCGCTGGGAATCTCCTGGGAAGAAGGCCGGCTGCCGGCCGACTACCAAGCCGCCGGCCACGATGCCAAACTGGATGCCGTCCTGACCCCTGGCGGCTGGTACCCCGGCCAGCCAGGCTGAAGCCGTCACACAAGCTGCCGCACAGCCTGCCCGCACAGGCAGGCCAGCCGGGCGCAAGCGCCTGGCGCGGGGCCACGTGGCTTACAACACGCCGGGCTTGAGGCGGCGCCAGATATTGCGCACCGCCTCGCTGCCATTCAGGGTATAGAAGTGCAAACCTGGCGCGCCGCGCTCCAGCAGGTCCTGGCACAATTTCGCCACCACATCCGCGCCGAAGGCGCGCAGCGATTCGCGGTCATCCGCATAATCGTTGAGCCGCAAACGCAGCCAGCGCGGCAGTTCCGCGCCGCACATCTGCGAAAACCGCGTCAACTGGGTGTTGTTGACGATGGGCATGATGCCCGGAATGATAGGGATAGTGACGCCGCGCGCCTGCGCGCGCTCGATGAAATCCGAATAGGCATCGGGGTTGAAAAAGTATTGCGTGATGGCGCTATCGGCCCCCGCCTGCACTTTCTCAACAAAATGATCCATATCCCGCGCCAGACTTTCGGCCTGCGGATGCATTTCCGGGTAGGCGGCCACTTCAATATGGAACCAGTCGCCCGTTGTTTCACGGATAAAAGCGACCAGCTCGCTGGCATAGCGGAATTCGCCATACAGACTGCCCATGCCTGACGGCAGATCGCCACGCAAGGCCACCACGCGTTTCACGCCCTGCTCACGGTATGCCTCAAGAATGGCGCTCAGGTCGGCGCGGCTGGTACCAACGCAAGCCAAATGCGGTGCCACATCGCAGCCCAGATTGGCCATGATGCGCACCGTCTCGGCCGTCCCCTCACGCGTGGCTCCGCCAGCGCCGAATGTGACGCTGACATAGCCCGGATTCAAGGCCATCAGCTGCTTGGCCGTGCGCACCAGGCGCTCCTGCGCGGCCAGATCCCGGGGCGGGAAGAACTCCAGGCTGATAACGTGTTGGGACGTCAGGGAAGTCATTGCGCCAGCAGCGAAGACAGCGCGCTGGAAATCACGCTATACAGCAAGGCGCCAGCCAGTGCCCACCAGAAGCCATTGACCGTGAAGCCGCGGAACAGGGAGCCCGCCAGCCAGAACACCAGGGCGTTGATCACGAACAGGAACAGGCCCAGCGTGACAATGGTGATGGGAAAGGTCAGCAAGACCAGAATGGGCTTGATGACGGCATTGAGCAGACCCAGCACGACAGCTGCCAGCAAGGCCGACCAGAAACTGGCGATGGCGATGCCGGGCAGCAGGGAGGCAACGATCAATAGCGCGACGGCATTGAGGATCCAGATCAGTAGAAACATGGCACGGCTCCTATGACAAAAACATTGGAAATCCTGCATGAAGCAGTCCGCAGCGCCGGCCTGCGCCAGGCCGGATGCTCAGGCGCGCCGGATCATTTCCTCAAGGAAACGGCCCGGCGCGTACGCCTGCCTCAGTACCGATAATGGTCGGGCTTGAACGGCCCGTCAACCGGCACGCCAATATAAGCCGCCTGATCGGGGCGCAGCACGCTCAGGTTCACACCCAGTTTTTTCAGGTGCAGACGCGCCACTTTCTCGTCGAGGTGCTTGGGCAGCACATAGACTTTGCCCTTGGTATAGGCCTCATTGCGCGTGAACAATTCGATCTGCGCAATGGTCTGATTGGTGAAGGATGAGGACATCACGAAGGACGGGTGGCCCGTGGCGCAACCCAGATTCACCAGGCGGCCCTTGGCCAGCAGAATGATGCGGCGGCCATCAGGGAAAATCACATGATCAACCTGCGGCTTGATTTCTTCCCACTCCAGCTCTTCCAGGCTGGCAACGTCGATTTCGTTGTCGAAGTGGCCGATGTTGCACACAATGGCCTGGTCCTTCATGCGGTACAGATGCTCGCGCGTGATGACATGATAGTTGCCGGTCGCGGTCACGAAGATATCAGCCTTGTCCGCCACTTCGTCCATGCTGACGACCTTGTAGCCTTCCATGGCGGCTTGCAGCGCGCAAATCGGGTCGATTTCCACCACCCAGATCTGGGCGCGCAAGGCGGCCAGCGCCTGGGCGCAACCCTTGCCCACATCGCCATAGCCGATCACCACGGCGGTCTTGCCTGCCACCATCACATCGGTGGCGCGCTTGATGCCGTCCACCAGCGACTCGCGGCAACCGTACAGGTTGTCGAACTTGGACTTGGTCACCGAATCATTGACGTTGATGGCAGCAAAAGCCAGCTCGCCCTTTTGCGACATCTGATACAGGCGATGCACGCCCGTGGTGGTTTCTTCCGTCACGCCCTTGATCTGGGCCAGGCGCACCGAATACCACTTGGGATCCTGCGCCAATTGCTTGCGGATGGCCGCGAACAGCACGCGCTCTTCTTCGCTGGCAGGCTTATCAAGCACCGACGCATCCGATTCGGCGCGGGTGCCCAGGTGCAGCAGCAAGGTCGCATCGCCGCCATCGTCCAGAATCATATTGGCGTGCTGGCTATTGGGCCACGAGAAGATCTGGTGCGTGTACTCCCAGTACTCTTCCAGCGATTCACCCTTGACGGCGTAAACCGGCGTGCCGCCAGCGGCAATGGCAGCGGCTGCGTGATCCTGGGTGGAATAGATATTGCACGATGCCCAGCGCACTTCCGCGCCCAGGGCCTTCAGGGTTTCGATCAGCACAGCGGTCTGAATCGTCATGTGCAGACTGCCGGCGATGCGCGCGCCCTTCAGGGGCTGGCTGGCAGCATATTCTTCCCGTGTCGCCATCAGGCCGGGCATTTCAGTTTCGGCAATGGCGATTTCACGGCGGCCCCAGCCTGCCAAGGCCAGGTCGGCCACCTTGTAATCTACGGAAGAATTCACAGTCGTCATATCAGTCTAGCTCCAGATATCCGGTGTCCATGCACGGAGCCGACTGCGCACACGCGCCGCCATCCCCGTGCGAAAGGGAATTGGCGAGCGCCGTTCGTCCCGCGCCCAGGCGCAGGCCATGGCAGCCAGGACCACCCTGGACTGCCCCACACCCGGCCAGTTTCCGGACAGAGGCACACCTTGGCGCGCCCCCGCCAGCTCAGGCCGGCAGCGTGGTTGACGAAACTATCCTGAGCCTGGCACGCCGGACAAGCCGGCGCGTCGCAGCGCTCCTCAGGATGCGCGGAATTGTACCGTACTGACCCCGCACAGCGCATCCAGCAATTGCTGCGCAATGGCATCCCAGGTAAACGCCTGCACCCCGGCGCGCACCGCTGCGCGGGGCAATTGCGCCGCCCGCAGGCAAGCCGCCGCCAGGTCGGTGTCCAGGCTGCCTGTGACCCCTTCGCGCACAACTTCGCGTGGCGCATCGGCCGGCAGCGCTGCGACCGGCGTGCCGCAAGCCATGGCCTCCAGCATGACCAGGCCGAAGGTATCGGTCTGGCTGGGAAACACAAACACGTCGGCTGCCGCGTAGTAGGGCGGCAGTTCCGCATGGCGGCGCGGCCCCACGAACAAGGCATCCGGGTATTGCGCGCGCAGGCGCTTCTCTTCCGGGCCGCCGCCCACGACGACTTTGGTGCCAGGCAAGGGCAAGGCCAGAAACGCATCCAGATTTTTTTCACGCGCCACCCGGCCGACATTGAGCCATACCGGCCGCGGCAAATGGGCCAGTTCCGGCGGCGCCGGCAAATCCGGCGCGAATGCTGCCAGGTCCACGCCACGCGCCCACACCTGCAAATTGGCGAAGCCGCGGGCCGCCAGCACATCGGCGATATTGCGCGTCGGCACCAGAACCCGGCGCGATGGCTTGTGAAACCAGCGCATGAACGCCCATGACCACCTGACCGGCACACCCAGGCGCACCTTCAGATAGTCGGGAAACATGGTGTGAAATGAGGTCGTGAACTGCCAGCCCTGCCTGAGCGCATGGCGCCGTGCTGCCAGGCCCAGCGGCCCTTCCGTAGCGATATGCACGGCATCCGGTTCAAAGTCGCCCAGACGGCGGCGAAAATGGCGCCCGGGGTTCAGGCATAGCCGCAGCGTCGGCTCGGACGGCGCGCCCATGGTGCGCGCCCCACCAGGTTCGATGACACG
>NZ_JBQEKA010000125.1:0-6243 GCF_052103615.1 Kerstersia sp.
CGGCGTCAGCCAGACTTTCAGCGAGAACAGCCCGATGCCTGTCATCCAGGCATCCGCGCTTTCCAGCGGCGACCAGTTGGACTGCTGCTGCATCAGCCATTCGCTGACCGGTGTCCAGGCGAGCCAGACCAGCAGCACGCCGCCGACAGCCATGATGATGAATGGCAGCAGCAAGGCCAGCAGCATGCGCGGATGCCAAAGCGAGACCCGCGCGCGCTGGAAAGCCTGCGCCAGCATGGCGGCCCCCTGAGGCGCTGGGGTGCCAGCAAGCGCTGGCGGCTGGGAAATAATGGGCATGACAGCTCCTGCCTGAAAAACAGATGCCAATTATCCCTGATCCCGGCGCGGCAACCCGGCCATAGCCCGGAAACCGGCCGGTTCAGAGACAGGCGAAGCGTTGCCCGATGTTACGTCCGCCTATGACGTCCACTCAGTACGTCCACTCAGTACGTCCACCCATTACGCTCTGCCCGCTCTGTCCCGCCCGGTTTCCTGCCCGGCCTGTTCTGCCGCGCCTGGCGCCCTGGGCGCCAGGAATTCAGGCAGCCAGCCATTCGCCATGCGGCGCGACGGAAACGCCCCGCATGCCATGGCGATCCAGCGACTGGGCCACAAAACCGTCAGCCTTGCAGGACTCAATAAACGCCTGGAGATAGGACAGCGCTTCCTGCCCGCGTGACTGGGGCACGCCCATGGCCTGGGGAATTACCATGAAATGACCCGGCAACAAGCGCAGCCCCGGCACATGGTCACGGTCTTTTTCCAGTTGCTGGCGCACACCCGCCATCACCGGGTAACCGGCTTCCAGGAAAATATCCAGCACGGCCCTCGGGCTGGGCGCCCGTACCAGGCGGGCGCGCTGCAACGTGCGCGACAGGTGCAGATCGTAGGCGCTGCCCTGGCCAACAACCAGGTCTATGCCTTCGGCATCGACGTCCTCATTGTGCTGCATCGGGGAGTCGCGGCGGACGGCATAGCAGCCTTCGATCAGTACATACGGATCGGTAAAGGCAATGCCGCTGCCGCTGCGTTGCGGATCTATGGCAAAAAAGCCAATGTCGGCCTTGCCGCCAGAGACCAGGGCCACCGACTCGCGGGCCGCCTGGCAGGCAATCAGTTCCAGCGGCACGCCCAGCTCGCTGGCCAGACGCCGCGCCAGATCGACGGTGACGCCTTTCAGGGCGCCTTTGTCAGTGAGGCCTGCCAGAACGGCATTGCCGAGATTGATGGCGACGCGCAGCGTACCGCTGGGCGCCAGGACTGCTGCTTTTTTTTCTTTTTCCTGCACGGTCGTCTCCTTGCCAGCACATGAACACGGCCGCTTGCGACGGCCAGCCCTGCCCTGTTGTCTCTTGGAAAGTCTATTCCCGGATCACCGGCAGCACACTGTGCAATGCAGCATGAATGGCCGGTGATGGAACTATTCTTCCAGATTTTTCTGTATAGGCAAGCATTTTTTGTGCAGCGCGGCAATCTTCGCGAAATAGCGACGTTCCCGGATACGAAAAGCCTGCCGGCAAAGCAGCAGGCGCCCTGCGTCTGGCAGGTTTTACGCCGGGCGGCGCATGAAAAAACGGGTGGCGTCGGTGACTTCGAAGAAATCCCCCGGGCCGCCAGCGCGCAGAATCGGGCCGGGCAAGGCCGTCTGATAGACCCCATCGACCAGACAATGCCGGGAAATATGCGCGGCGACGACTTCGCCCAGCACCATCCAGGTATCCAGTTCCTGGCCTGCCGCATTTTGCAGCCGGAAATGCTGGGTCAGGCGGCATTCCAGCGATACCGGGCTTTCGGCCACCCTGGGCGCGTCCACCAGTCGCCCGGTCAGCGGCGTCAGCCCGCTCAATTCAAACTCGCGGACATCCCGCTCGACACTGGTTTCATTCATTTTTTCCGCCAGAACGCGGGTCGCCAGATTCCAGGTGAATACCCCGGTTTCAATGGCATTGCGCACGCTGTCTTTGTAGCCGACGCTGGAAAACGCAATCACCGGCGGGCGGTAGTTAAACACGTTGCAAAAGCTGTACGGCGCCAGATTCAGCTGGCCTTCGGCCGAGCGCGAACCTATCCAGCCGATGACGCGCGGGCCGACGATGGCAGCGATGGGATCATGCTTCAGGCCGTGCCCTTTTGCCGTTTCGTAATAGTGGTAATTGCGATCTTCCATTTTTTGCCTGCATTCTGCGATTTATCTATCAAAAACACCGGGAAAGCCCGATGCCCACTTAAATACTTTACAACTAAAATAACCTTTTCACCATGGCCCGGCGGCGGGCCCCGGCACGCGCCGCTTCTTGCAGCGCCTGGCCGTGGGGGCTTTACCGCTTCGACAGGGATTTCACCATGCAGACCATGCTCAGCCATTGGGAAGACCACGCCTACGGTGACCTGGACCAGGCACAGGCCGCCGTCAGCAATATGCTCAAGCCGCACCGTCTATGCATGCAGCATACCGGGCAGGCGCTGGACACCCGCATCCGGCATGCCGACTTCGGGCGCATTACCCTGAGCCGGCTGTGTTACGGCGCCGATGTGCGCATCCAGCCCGAGCATCTTGCCGGTTTCTATCTGGTGCAAATCCCGCTGTATGGTTCGGCCCAGATCCGCTGTGGCGCCGAAGAGGTCGATTCCACCGTCAATACGGCCAGCCTGCTCAACCCCAATGAAGACATAGACATGCGCTGGCGCGGTGACAGCGACCAGGTCATGCTGAAGCTGGACCGCAACCTGGTCGAAGGTCTGGCGGCTGCCATGGACGGCGTCGATACGCCGCGCAGCGTCAGTTTTCCGGTCCGTTTCGAAGCCCATGCCAGCGCCCCCTGGAAACGCATGATGCGTTATCTGCTGGACTGCGCCCATACCCAAGGCGAAGGCGCCGACTCCCCTTTGCTGCTGACGCAGATCGAGCAACTGGCCGCCTCTACCCTGCTGAGCCTGCATCCGCACCGGCAGCTCGATGACAGCCCGGCAGCCCAGCGCATCTTGCCGCGCCACATCAAACGGGTGGAAGCCTATCTTCAAGAGCATGCGCATACGGCCGTGCGCGGCGAAGACCTGGCCCGTTTTGCCGGGGTCAGCCTGCGCAGCCTCTACGCCGGGTTCCGCGAATATTGCGGTATCAGCCCCATGCAATACCTGCGCGGCATCCGGCTGGAACGCGCCCGCCGTGACCTGCTGGATCCGCAGCAAAGCGACTCGGTTTCCACCATTGCGCTGCGCTGGGGCTTTTCGCACCTGGGCCGCTTCAGCGCCGAATACCGCCAGCGTTTCGGTGAAACGCCCAGCGTCAGCCTGCAACGCCGGGGGCTGTAAACGCTCAGGCGGCACCCGCACCAGGGTGCCGCCCGGTCACGACTTGCCGCCCAGAATGCGCTTGGCCGCCAGATAACCGGATTGACCGCCCAGCCCCGGCCCCGGGTGCACCGAAGCGCCGATATGATGCAGGTCTTTCACTGGCGTGCGTCCGGTACGCGCCGCTTTCACCCCGGCAAAGGGACGCATCCAGAAAAACTGGTCCGGCGAACACACGCCGGAATACGGGTCGCCACCCACCAGATTGATATTCCAGGCCTCCAGATCTGCCGGTGAAAACGCGCGGCGGTCCAGAATGGACTTGCCCAGCCCTGGCATCACCGTTTCCAGCCTGGCCTGCACGCGATCGGCATAAGCCTCCCGCACCGCTTCGTTCCAGCAGCCATCCTCAGGAATGGCGATTTCCCCGGCCATGTCGCCGCGCAAACGGGAAGGCACATCCTGCATCTGCACCCACAGAATCCAGCCGCCCTCGGGCGCGCGCGACGCATCGACCGCCACCGGCTGCCCCACTGCCAGCGTCGGCCGGGCAGGCAGGCAGCCGTTGTTGGCTTCGGTCACTGACAGGCACACCTGTTCCAGACTCTCGGTCACATGAACCATGGGCACATGCTGCAACTCGGGCTCGCGCCAATTCGGCGCGCGGTCCAGCGTGAAATGGATTTGCATGCCGCCGCGGCCATGCCGGAAGCGCTTGGCCTGTTCGACGGCTGCCTCGGTTTCCCGCAAGGGGGGCAGCAACTGTCCGTAAAGCTGGCCCGGCGTCACATTGCACACCACGCCGCGCTTGGCGCGCAGTGTCTGCCCGCCGGCCTGCACGCCGACCGCACGGCCCCGTTCGACCAGCACGCGCTCGACATTCATAGAGGTTTGCACCGAACCGCCAGCGGCACTGATGATGTCGATAAACCCCTGCACCAGACGCGCCCCGCCGCCTTTAACCACCGGCATCCCGCCAGCGACCACTGCCGCGCAAGTCAATTTGCCAATCAAGGCGGAAGACGCTTCGTCCGGCCCCAGGCCGCCATGCAGCACCCAGGGCGCCAGCATGGCGCGGTTTAGCGTCCCTTGCATCGAGCGGTCCGCCCAGCGGCGCAGGCTTTCCAGCGCCTCTGAGCCAAATGCCATCAAGCCGTCCAGCCCCCGTTTGCGCCACTCGCCGAACAGCAAGCGCGCCGTGGCCAAGCTGTAGGGGTCATTCCCCATGAGACCGAATACCAGGCCCGCATCGGCGCCAAACATGCGTTGCGCCATGGCGGCGAAGGCATCGCCGTCCCCTGCCGCCAGCGCATTCATGCGCGCAGCGCTATCGGCAATATCCTTGCGCAGCGCCAGGCCCGGGCCGCCAGGAATGGCCACACCGGTGCTGTAGTCGCAAGACACGAACTCCACACCCACCTGCTTGAGCGGTTCAGCCAGTTCGGCATAGGCCGCGCCGCCCAGAAAGAGCGGATACCAGCTCGACAGCACCTCATGGGTATAGCCGGGGTACAGGCTTTCCGTCCGGATGCAGCCGCCGGGCACCGAATTGCGCTCCAGCACAGTCACCGTCATGCCGCGCTGCGCCAGCACGGCGGCGCACACCAATGAATTCATGCCGCTGCCGACGACGATGACATCGGCCTCAGGATTCTTATTCATGCTTTGTCTCCTGTCCTTCCTGAAGGCGGTATCCACGCGGATACCGCACAAAATCGCCGACACCGGCCGCATGGGCCGGTGTCGGTTTGCCGCCGGGCCGTGAGGCTCATGCCCGCGGCCCGGCTTAGCCTATGTTCAGGCGGGTGAAACGCCCTTGATGGAATACGGCCGGCGCATGCCCGTCGGCTTCATGGCGCAATACCCTGCCGATGAACAAACGATGGTCACCCCCTTCGTGGCTGCAGTAATTCTCGCAGACAAAACGGGCGCTGCAGCCGTCGATCAGGGGAATCCCTTCCTCGCAATCCTGGTGGCTGGCCAGGGCAAATTTGTCTTCCACCCGGGGGTTGGCAAAATTCAGGGCCAGCTCCGCCTGCGCTTCGCTCATGATGTTGATGGCGAAGTGCTTGCAGGCCAGAAAGGTTTCCAGGCTGGGGGAATGCGTCACCAGACTCCACAGAATCAATGGCGGATCCAGCGAAAGCGAGGAAAACGAATTGATGGTCAGCCCTACCGGCCTGCCATTGCCGCTGCGTGTCGTCACCACGGCAACCCCTGTCGGGAAATGCCCCAGCGCCTGGCGGAAGGCGCGGCTATCGAGCACGACAGCGGCCTTTTCCTCGATGGAAGACATGGACATGATGCTCTCCCTCAGGCCGCCAGACGGCCAGCGGCGCAGTCGCCTATCAGTTTTTCGGCCGCAGCCATATCCGTCCAGGCGGGGAAATAGCGCGGCGGATGGTTAAAGCCGTTGGCCAGGAAATGCGCCAGCGCCGGGTGCGCCTGCGCACCCATCAACAGGCTCAGCGCCGAAGGCTGGGGCGGCGCAAGCATGGAATTGGTCCACTGCACCACCTTGCCTGCGTAATCCCAATACGTTTCAAACACCTGCTCCATCCAGGCACGGTCGTATGCCTGTTCGCCGCGCGCCAGAATGGCATCCAGATAGACCTTGGCCGCCTTGGCCGCGTTATTGGAACCCTGGCCGGTGATCGGGTCATTGACCACCACGGCATCCCCCATGCCCAGCACCATACGGCCCGACGGCAAGGTCAGCACCGGCTTGCGCACGGTCGGAGGGAAGGCGCCGGACAAATATCCCATGGCATCGGTCAGTTCCACGTTGCGGGCGCGATCGGCCTCCCAGGGCAGGAAGGTGCGCAGGAAATCCAGGCTGCGTTCCAGATGGTCCGCCGGGCCTTGCACATCACGCCAGCGGTCCAGCGGGCCGCCAGGCACCCCTTCGAACACCATGATGTCGCACGGGCCGGACAGGGTCAGCGACGGGAA
>NZ_JBQEKA010000126.1:0-2878 GCF_052103615.1 Kerstersia sp.
GACTGTCCGCAAGCGTCTCGCTCAAACATGTGCGTCCGCCCCGCCAGCACCACCCAACCCGGCACGCTCCACTGCCACAACGCTCAGGCTCGCCCTGCCGCTCGCGTTGATGAGGGTTGCGCCACCCGATATGGCTCCCGATACGGCTCCCGATTTTTGACTGGGTGTGAGTTGCTTGCCTGGAGGTCAGGCTCCCTGAGCCGCAGGTTGTCCGAGCCACAGGTTGTCTGAGCCGCAGGTTGCCTGAGCTACAGGTTGTCTGAGCCACAGGTTGCCCGTTTGGATGATTCGGGTTTCGCTGCCCCGGATCTGAGCAGCGGGGGTGGCTTAGCGCTGGGGTTTGTGCGTTTGCCGCGGGCAGCTGGTGAAGCCTAGCAATGTGTAGAGCGGGCAGTAGCGTCCCAGGCCGGTCAGGAGCGGCAGGATGCCCAGCCAGCCCCACCCGCCGATGACGCCTGAGGCGGCCAGGATGATGAGTAACAGACCTGCGACGACGCGCAGGAGGCGGTCTATGCCGCCGACGTTGGTTTTCATGTTTGTTCCCGTTTGGCTGGGGTTTGTGATGGCAGTGCCAGGCTGGGCCGCCCATTCAGGCCTTGCTGGCCCGGCGGTTCCAGGGCATTTTCATGAGCAGCCGCGCCAGGCCGCAGAAGCCTGAGAGGCCGGCAAAGATCAGGCCGCAGCCGATGAAGCCAGGGATGAGATAGAAGCCCGGCGCCACGAATGTCCCCAGCAGGGTGCCCAGCAGTATCATGGCACCCGCAGCAATTTGTACCTGGCGCTGCAGTTCCATGGGTTGTGTGGCGTCGAGCACGACCGGCAGGCCTGCTTTTTTCCAGGCATCCAGGCCGCCTTCGAGTATGTAGGCCTGACAGTCCGCGCAGGCGGCCAGCGCTCCGGCGTTGAGCAATGTCCGGTTGCCGGAGCGGCAATGAAAGATGACAGCGGGCGCGTTTTCTATGCCCGCGCCATTCAGGAGTTGTTCCATGGGAAGATGGCGCGCCTCGCCGATATGTTCCCGCGCATGCTCGCCCGCGCCGCGGATATCGACCAGTAGCGCGCCTTTGTCCATCAGCTGGCGCGCGGCAACTGGAGAAATGACAGGTAATGACATATAAAAGACTCCTGACAGATTGTCTGTTCTGTGCGGGCCCGCCATGCGTCCGCTGGCGCACCACTGAGGCCCTGATGGCCCGCCGCCTGTCTCAAGCGCTGCAAGCCCTGTGAATCCTGCTGCCAGTTGGCGCAGTGGCCAGATGGCCAGGTAGGCAAGTAGGCAAGTAGGCAAGTAGGCGGCTGGCGGCAAGGTCTGTCTTGGCGTGCTGCGCCTGAATTAATATACCAACTAATATTATATAATTTATTTAATCATTTGATGCCCAATATGCACACGCCCGATACGACTTTCGCCATGACGCCCGAGCAATTGCGTGAACATGCCGGACAGGCATGCGCCCTGCTCAAGGCGCTGGCCAACGAGGACCGGCTGATGCTGTTGTGCCAGATTGCGTCCCGCCAGCGTCTGAACGTCAGCGAGCTGGAGAATGCGACGGGCATCCGGCAGCCCACGCTGTCACAGCAGCTGGCTGTGCTGCGTCAAGAGGCGCTGGTGACGACGGAGAAAGAAGGCAAATACGTTTTTTACCGACTGGCCAACGAAGATGTCGTGCGTATCATGCATACGCTCTGGGATATTTACTGTGCCGCGCCTGCTCCATCCCGTCAGACACATGCGCCAGAAGCCTGAAGACGCTTGATCCTGGCACGGCTGGGCCATAAAAGCCCGCCAAGCAGGCTTCTTATAAAGCCGCCCCCCGGCCATGGCCGCACCGCGTGGTATTGCATTCGCCCTCAAGCAGGCAGAAAATCGGGAGGCAAGGCGAAAGCAGCAGGTAATACGAAAGCAGCAGGCAACGCAAAAAGGCCAGCTTGCGCTGGCCTTTTTGCTTTCTTCTTTTTATAGGGTACTGCTTGGTTTTATGATTTTTATAAGCCGGATCACGCCGGTTCGCTGCCCATGCAGGGCATGTCTCCTCACCTGCATGGATGCAATTGTGCACGATGCCGGTGCAGGATGCACTAGGGGAATGCCCTAGATAGGGTCACTACTAGGGTGCGGGATTTATGCGCGGTCACGGTGCTGTTTTCTGCCTCGTCCCCAGTTGCTGGCCGGGCGGCCAGCCAGTTGGCATGCGGTCTGGCAGTCTTTGGCGGCGCCAAGCGCGCCTGTCAGCGGCCCGCCCGCAGGAGAGCTGGCTGCCGCTGTTCAGGCTGAACCGCCATTCGGGTGCAGCCGCCGTGTCATGGCACCGTCATCTGAAGTGCATATGCTTGGCGGCGCGCTTTGCGCTGTGACTTTGAGTTATTAAGGCCTGTGGCCAGAACCGATACGCCGCTTTTTCATTGAATTTCCCAGATTGAGGTTTTTTCCATGAACGATTCTTTCCGCGTTCCGTCCCTGGACGATACTGCCCGCCGCATGCGCGCCGACCTCATCGACAGCCTGGATGAAGAGCTGGAAATGGAACTGGACGATGAACGCCTGGCCCATTTGACCGATCTGCTGCCAGATGCCGAAGGCAGCGACGGCGACGAGATGGACCGCCGTCTTTATTTCCGTGAACTGCTGCGCCTGCAAGGTGAATTGGTCAAGCTGCAGGATTGGGTCGTGCACAAGAAGTTGAAGATCGTTGTGCTGTTCGAGGGGCGCGATGCCGCCGGCAAGGGCGGCACCATCAAGCGGATTACCCAGCGCCTGAACCCGCGTATTTGCCGGGTTGCCGCCCTGCCCGCCCCCAGCGAGCGCGAACGTTCACAGTGGTATTTCCAGCGCTATGTTCAGCATTTGCCCGCAGGCGGCGAGATCGTGCTGTTTGAC
>NZ_JBQEKA010000126.1:2888-6168 GCF_052103615.1 Kerstersia sp.
CAACCGCGCCGGTGTCGAGCGCGTCATGGGTTTCTGTACCGATGATGAGTATGAAGAGTTCTTCAATAGCGTCGGCGAATTCGAGAAAATGCTGGTGCGCTCCGGCATTGTCCTGATCAAATACTGGTTCTCGATTACCGATGATGAACAGCACCGCCGCTTTTTGATGCGTATTCATGATCCCCTGAAGCAATGGAAGCTGTCGCCCATGGACCTGGAATCCCGCCGCCGCTGGGAGGATTACACAAAGGCCAAGGAAACCATGCTGGAACGCTCCCATCTTCCGGAAGCGCCCTGGTGGATCGTTGAAGGGGTGGATAAGAAACGGGCGCGGCTCAATTGCATCAACCACTTGCTGGGGCAGATTCCTTACCAAAGCGTGCCGCACGAGGAAATCGCCCTGCCGCCGCGGATTCACCACCCTGATTACATCCGCCACCCCGTTCCCCAGGATATGCACGTGCCGGAACTGTATTGATTTTCCGGGGCTGATCCCCTATCACGGCGCGGCGGCCGCGCTTTCCGGCATTCTTGCCTGAGTGTCCTGAATGCCCTGAATACCCTGAGTGCCCTGATTGTTCCGATGGCCCCAGGGCTGCCATGCTGACAGGGGAGCCGCCGCGGGCGCAGTGACGGATTATTGCGCCCGTATCCAGTCCAGCACGCTGCCGGGGTTGCCATAGACGTCAGCGGACGGCAATACCTGCGATTCGCCGTTCACCTCCAGCACCAGGGTGGGCACGCCGCGCGCGCCAGCCGCCTGCAAGAGACGGCGGGCCTGCTGTGTGCGCGCCTGCAAGGCTTGCAGCAAGGCCAGATCCGGCTGCGCCAGCAGCGCCGCAGCGCCGTCCAGCCCCAGCTCGCGCAATAGCCCGGCCAGCGGTTCAACTTGCGTCATATCGCGTCCGCCGACATAGCGCGCCAGTTGCATGGCCCGCAGCGCCTCCAGCTCCCGCGCCGGGTCAGTCATCGCCACCGCCTGCAAGGCCAGGGTTGCCGGGCCGCTGTCGAACATGCCGCCAGCTTCCAGCACTTGCTGCCGGTACTGCTGCGTGAAGCGCTGCCCGGTCAGTTGCTCAATACGCTGGTCATTCGACCACGCATAGGCTGCGAATTCAGCATCCATCGGCCTGGCGCCCGCGCCCGAAAAGAGGCCGGTCGGCATGGGCCGCACCGTCAGGCCGGGTTCCGCCTGCGCGCTGGCAATGAACGGTGCTGCGGCATAGCACCAGCCGCACAGGGGATCAAACAGATAATGCAAGGTTTTCTGCGTGGCAGACATTCCATTTCTCCAAGACGGTTCCGCAAGCGGAAGGCCTAGCGTATTCAAAACATCGTGTTGGCGTTGGCCGCTTCCGCCGGAACATCCTGTATGACATCCCAATGTTCGACGATCATGCCATCCTGCACCCGGAAGATGTCAATCACGGCCTGCCCGCGGTCAGCGGCGCCATTGCTTGAATGGACATGCAAGTACACCAGATCGCCATCTGCCGCGCTGCGGACGATACGGGCGCGCGACTGGGGGTTGTCCTGGAAGTAGCCAGTAAAGAAGCCGACGAACGGCGCCTTGCCATCGGGCACCGCCGGATTGTGCTGAATATAGTCTTCCGCCACGACCGCCGCAGCGGCGGCAGTCTCGTGCCGATTGAAGAAACGCTCATAGAAATCGAGCACCAATTGACGATTGGCCTCTTCCCGCGCCGTGTCGCGCGCCTTGGCGGGTATGGACGCCTGTCCGGCAGCCGCCGCAGGTGCGGCTTGAATCCCGGCAGTCTGGGCGGCCTGCGGCGCGGCCAGCGCCATGCTGCTGCCAGCCAGCAAGCCGGCGCACAGCAAGACCCGCCATTCGCGTGTGATGAGATGGAACATGATGACTCCCGGTCACTTCCTTCTGGGCACCCGCTGAGCAGCAGCGATGCCCGCTGCCTTGCCCGCAGGTGCCAGCATGACCCGTCCTGCCCTAGGTTGACACCTACGGGCCGGTATCCGTAGCGCTTACGGACTGAGCACCCGATGAACTTCATCGGGTGTTTTGCATTGTAGGGACAGATGTGGGCGCTCGGTGTTGTAGATCTGGACAGACTGCCTGACCATGAGCCTGGCTTGAGCCAGATCAGCGGGTTTTTGGAGCAACAGTTCTCCCTTCAGGATGCCGTTGACCCGCTCGGCTAAGGCGTTCTGGTAGCAGTCGTAGCCGTCGGTCATCGAGCAACGGATGCCATGTCGGGCGTGCAGGCGCTGGTAATACGTCGAGCAGTACTGGATGCCTCGATCCGAGTGGTGAACCAGCGGTTGGTTTGAACGCCGCGAGCGCAACGCCATCTCCAGCGCGCGGCGCACCCCTTCGGTCTGCAGGTTCTCGGCCACGTGGTAGCCCACGATCTTGCGCGAGTAGGCGTCGGTCACCAGGCTCAAGTAGGTGCATCGCTGGGCAGTCGGCAGGTAGGTGATGTCAGCGACCCAGACCTGCTCGGGGCCGGTCGCCACCACCTGGCCTTGACCTGCCTTGAGCAGGTTCGGGTGGCGCCGGAAGCGATGGTGGCTATCGGTGGTCTTGTGATAGGCCCGGCGCGGCCGCACCAGCATCCGAGCGCTGCGCAGGATGTCGAACAGCGCATCGCGCCCAGCCTTGATCCCCGCCTCGCGCAGCGGTTGGCGCAGCATATGATGCAGTTTGCGAGTACCCAGTTTCGGTTGCCGCACCCGTAACGCCGTCACCATCGACACGACCTGGCACGCCTGCTGCTGGCGCTCTCGCTCCCTGTGCCTGCCCTTGTAGTAGGCCTGGCGGCTGTGGCCCATGTAGCGGCAAGCCCTTGCCACGCTCAACCCTTGGATGAGCTTTTGCGTGAGGACTTGCCCGAAGGCTTTTTTACGACGCGCACCCCGTAGTCCTTCTCCAGCACATTGACCACGGCCTCAAACAACTGCGCCTTCTCGCGCGCCTCTTTCAGCTGAACCTCCAGCTCCTTGATTCGCTGCTCGGGCGTAAGCGCCTTGCCCTGACGATCCATATCCACTCCTCTGACCGTCGGCAGGCTCCAGCCACTCACGCCCGCGCGGCCATGCTTGCGCAGCCACACCAGCACCGTTGACCGGCCTTGGATCCCATAGCGACGCTGCGCCTCTTTGTACGTCAGCTCGCCTTTTTCCACCTGCTCGACCACCGACAGTTTAAAAGCTAAGCTGTAGTCCCGCTGGGTTCGCTTGATCCTTGATTCCAATTGACTCTCCTTTCTTCTCTCAAAAAGGTGTCAACCAAATTCAGGACGAGTCA
>NZ_JBQEKA010000127.1:0-5934 GCF_052103615.1 Kerstersia sp.
ACCTTGCTCAGCCTTGCATCCCCTACAAACATCCCCCTACAAACCCGCCGCCCCTTCCTCAAACCCCTCCCGCAAATACCCCTGCAAAAACTCCACACACACCCGCAAACGCGCCGACGTCTCCAACCGTGACGGATACACCGCCCACACCGCCGCCTTCTGCCGGAAATCCGGCAACACCTGCACCAACCGCCCCGCCTGCAACAACGCCCTCGCATCCCAATCCGAACGCAAAGCAATCCCGCAGCCATCCAGCGCCCACTGCATCACAATCTCGCCATTATTGGACGACAACGGCCCCCGCACCTTAATCGACTGCACCTCACGCCCATTATCCAAACGCCACACCCCGAAAGGATGATCCCGCTCCTTAATCACCAAACAATCATGCGCCGCCAAATCCGCCAACGTCCGCGGCGTCCCCCGGCGGGCCAAATACGCTGGCGACGCGCACAACACCCGATGGTTATCCGCCAAATGACGCGCAATCAAATGCGGCGCGATCTCATCCCCCACCCGGATATCCAAATCGAACCCCTCCGACGCAATATCCACCAAACGATCGAACACCTCAAACCGCACCTGCAACGCCGGATACCGCGCCAGCAATGCCGACAAAGCCGGCGCCACCACCCGCCGGCCGAACCCGAAACTGCTGCAAATACGCAAAGACCCACGCGGCGCCTGCCGCGTCACCCCGATCTCCTCAACCAAATGATCCATATCATTCAGAATACGCAGCGCCCAGTGATACACCCGCTCCCCCTCAGGCGTCACCCCCACCCGCCGGGTCGTGCGATGAAACAAACGCGTCGCCAGCCGCGCCTCCAGCACCTGCACCCGCTTGGTCACATAAGAACGCGACACGCCCAGCTCTTCCGCTGCGCTGCTAAAACTCGCCTTGCGCACAATCGCGCAAAACACCCGCAAATCCTCAGGGCTGGGATCATTGTTCATCATTCGTGCACAAAGTTTTCTCGTTTAACGGGATTGTCCGAAAGCAAAGCGCTTGTAGCATACCTGGCATCACCCGCAAAACGAGAAGGAACTCCCCATGGCACACACCCACAAAATCGCCGTCCTCCCCGGTGACGGCATCGGCAAAGAAGTCATGCCCGAAGGCCTGCGCGTCCTCGAAACCGCCGCCCGCCGCCACGGCCTGAACTTGCAATTTGACCACTTCGACTGGGCCAGCTGCGACTACTACGAACGCACCGGCGCCATGATGCCCGACGACTGGAAAAACCAGCTGCAAACCTATGACGCCATCTACTTCGGCGCCGTCGGCTGGCCGGGCCGTGTCCCCGACCACATCTCACTCTGGGGCTCGCTGCTGAAATTCCGCCGCGAATTCGACCAATACATCAACCTGCGGCCCGTCCGCCTCTTCGACGGCGTCCCCTGCCCGCTGGCAGGCCGCAAAGCCGGCGACATCGACTTCCTCGTCGTCCGCGAAAACACCGAAGGCGAATACACCAACCTGGGCGGCCGCCTCTTCGAAGGCACAGACCGCGAACTGGTCATCCAGGAATCCGTCTTCACACGCAAAGGCACCGACCGCGTCCTGCGCTACGCCTTCGAACTGGCGCGCTCACGCGCCCGGCACAGCCTGACCGTCGCCACCAAAAGCAATGGCATCGCCATCAGCATGCCCTGGTGGGACAGCCGCGCCGAAGCCATAGGCACGGAATACCCCGATATCACCGTGGACAAACAACACATCGACATCCTCTGCGCCCGCTTCGTCCTGCAACCGCAGCGCTTCGATGTCGTCGTCGCCTCCAACCTCTTTGGCGACATTCTCTCCGACCTCGGCCCGGCATGCACCGGCACCATCGGACTGGCCCCCTCAGCCAACCTGAACCCGGAACGCCACTTCCCCTCGCTATTCGAACCGGTACACGGCTCCGCGCCGGACATCTACGGCCAGGGCATCGCCAACCCGATTGCCATGATCTGGTCCGGAGCGCTCATGCTGAAATTCCTGGGCCACCAAGCCGCCCATGATGACATCCTGAGCGCCATTGAAGACTGCCTGCGCGACGGCCCGCGCACCCGCGACCTGGGTGGCCAGGCCAATACCGTAGAAGTCGGGCAGGCCATCGCCGCGCGGATCAGCGGCGCCACGCCACACTAAAAGCGCACTCATACCGCAGCACGACTCATGCCACGCTGGCGCAATACCGGCGCAGCCACCGCTGCGCCGGTATTGCCGCGCGCCTAACCCTGAGGCTGAACCAGAATCTTGATCTCGTCGCGGCTCTGCAACTGCGCCTCAAAGCCATCCGTCACCGCCTGTTCCAACGCTACCGTGCGGGTCACAACCTGAGAAAGATCCAGCTTGCCTGCCGCGATCAAAGCCAGCAGATCAGGATAAACATCGCGATAGCCCACGCTGCTGGTAATCCGCAACTCCCGGTTCACCAAATCGAAACTATCCAGCGTCACCTTGGGCACCAGGCCCACCAGCACCATTTCCCCGCCTTTGCGCAACACCTGCAAAGCGCCATCGAAAGTCGCCTGGCTGCCCGCTGCCTCAAAACTCACCGGCGCGCCCACCCCACCGGTCTGCGCCAGCACGGCCGCCTGCACATCCTCATGACGGGCATCAAGCGCCAGCGCCGCCCCTAACTGGCGCGCCAGCGCCAAACGGGCAGGCACCACATCGACGGCAATAATCTTCCCGGCGCCTTGCAGGCGCGCCATCATGACCAGCAACTGGCCGATGGCGCCCAGGCCGAAAATCACACAAGTATCACCAGCCTGCAAACGGCTCTGCCTCACGGCATGCAAAGCCACTGCCGCCGGTTCCGCCACCGCCGCCTGCTCGAACGCCACGGCATCCGGCAACTCATGCGCCATATAGGCAGGCACCACAGCCTCCTGGGCCATCCCGCCATCGCCCATCAGGCCGGCAAAACCCATCGCGACACACAGGTTATAGGCCCCGGCCAGACAATGCGCGCAACGCCCGCAACGGTACTCCGGCTCTATCGTCACCCTGGCGCCCGGCTTGATGCTCGTCACATCGGGCGCTATTTCCACCACCGTCCCGCAGAACTCATGGCCAATAATCAGCGGTGCCGTGCGGCCGGACAACGGATGCGGCTGCGTCACAGGAATGGAATGCGGCCCATCGGCATACTCATGCAAATCACTGCCGCAAATACCGCAATATGCCACCGCAACGCGTATCTCCCCGCGCTGCAAAGGCCGCGACGCCGTCTCTTCCAGACGCAAATCACGCGCGCCATGCCAAAACCACGCCTTCATGCTTGACTCCCTTGCTCGTATTGCACGCGCCGAGCCAGCACGGCAGGCGCCGTTTCACGCAAGCCCAGCGACAACAGACCGGCGACCAAAGCGCCCGCCATCGAAATCCACATCACCACCGGCAAGCCATGCAGATCCGCGGCACGCCCGGCAACCACCGGCGCAATAAACCCGCCGACCAGCTCCCCTATGCCCATAATCAGGCCCAGCGCCGTCGCCATCGCGCCACGCGGCACCGTTTCCGCCGGAATCGTTGCCATAAACAAGGTAAAGCAACCCAGGCCGGTGTACGTCAAGAGCAACAGCACACCCAGGGCCACCGCCGATGGCGCATACAAAAAGGCCAGCGGGCAGCAAGCGGCCACCAGGGAAAAAATGAACAGCGTCGGACGGCGGCCGATACGGTCTGAAATCCCCGGCACGGCAAAGCCCCAGATCACCCAGGCCAAGCCCAGGCAACTCATCAGTATGCTCATGGTGCCCGGGCTGAATTTCCGCACATTCGTAAGAAACGTCGGCGCAAAGGAAATGATATTGACGAACCAGGCCAGGAAAAAGCAGCTGATCAGAATGCACAGAATGACATTGCGTTCACGCAGCACGCCCCATTGCGGCCCGGCCTGGCTATTGGTATTGGTATTGGTATTGGCGTCAGCCTGTTCCAGCGCGTCGGCTTGCCCTGCCTCATCCGGCCGCGCGGGCGCTGGTTCCTGCACATAACGCCAGATCAGCCAGGCCACGATCAGGCCAGGAATGCAGGTCAAATAGAAAGCCGTCCGCCAACCAAAGTTTTCAGCCAGCGCCACCATCACAGGCGGCGCAATCACCGCGCCCATCAGCCCCGCGGAAGAGCCTTGCAACAGCCCCATATTCAGGCCGCGCCGGTGCGGTGACGATGCCTGCGCCATCATGGTCTGCGACAACGGCAGCACCGGGCCTTCAGTCAGCCCCATGCAGGCCCGGAACAGCAACAGGCTGACAAAGCCCGTGACCAGCCCCGACAGCGCCGAAAACACCGAAAACAGCACCACCGAGACAATCAAGATGGTCTTGCGCCGGCCATGCTTATCCGTATAGGCGCCCATGAAAGCCCCGGACACCGCCCAGGCCAGGGCCAGCACGGAAGACAGCATGCCCAGCTCCGTATTGCTCAGGCCCAATTCGGCCGACACAAAAGGGAAGAGATAGGACAAGGCCAGGCGGTCGAAAAAAACGAAGCCGAACGCCAGGAACAGCACTGCCAGCAACCTGTTTTCGTAGGATGCCTGTTGGAATATTTTCATGTCTCGCTCCAGCCGGCGCGCCCGCGCTATCTGGCAGGCACGCCCTTTATTATTGTTTTGGAGTCACTGCCTGCCGGCGCTGCGGCAGGCATGCCGCCACGCTTAGCGGAACAGGGTATCGACGTAATCGGCGCCTATGCCCACTTTTTCATAGTGTTTGCGGCACATGTCGATATAGCTGTGCACATCGAAATACCCTTCCGGCTCGCCGTTCTCGTCCAGCCAGATCAAAGGCCCCTTGACGATGAAAAAGGCGCGCATGGGATCTTCGTGCTCATACGCCACCAGCGTGTGGCCCTCCCCCGGCGTTTCATAGACAAAATCGCCTGCGCGGGCCGTCCAATCATGTTCCAGATAGCCCCACTTGCCCGAAATCGTGTACGCAAACACTTCATGCGGGTGATAGTGACGGTTCACCAGGCCTGCTTCCTTGGCCATCAGGATGTCACACCAGCGGTTTTCAGAAGGCGAGATCCACAAAGGGCGGGAAGACACGGTATCCGTGAATGGCACATACATGCGCTCATCTTCGGTCGGCGCATTCTCAATATAGACCTCGGGCTTGGCATCCGGCTGAAAACAGTTGGGAATCGGCTTGAGGCCGCGCCAGAATTCGTTGGAAGGCAGCTCGGGCATGAAAGTCTCCTGTTCTTGTTGAAACGACAGACCAATGTAGCAAGCGCCCCCGCGCCCCATTTGCCCATAACGGACACGTTGATTGCCCAGGACGGACAAGCCGCTGCCGAAGAGCGGAATAAGGGAAGATCAGTATCTCGCCAGCGGCCATGGCTGCGTACACTAGCAACTGTGGCGCAGGCCTGACCTCCATCAGCCGCCAGGCCGCCAGCCCCTATCAGAAGACTGCAGGCCCGGCTGTCACCGCGCCTGCCTGCCGCCAGGCGCGAACGCCGACGCCGCAGGGAGACATTCATGCCATCCACCGCCCCTCATGCCGTCAGCCAGATTTCCACTGACACATTGCCGCCCAGCCAGCGGCTGGACTACTGGGAGTCCTATAACGCGTCGGTCCTGGTCGGGCTGAAATGCTCGGCCTTTTCAGACGATGGGCTGCTGGCGACCCAGCGCAACCTCTTGATGGGCGACATCCGCCTGGCCGACATCCAGGCCAACGAGCATGTGATCGAACGCACACCGCAAATGGTGCGGCGCCACCCCAAAGACTCGGTATTCGCGTCGCTGGTGCTGGAAAGCAATGCCTTTTTCTATCAGGGCAGCGCCTGTACGCAACTGGAACCCGGCGATCTTGTCATCTACGACACGCGCCATGCCTATCTGTTCGGCTTCACCGGCAGCATGCGGCAATTCCTGCTGGATACCCCGGCAGACTGGTTTTATCAGTCCTGTAGCCGCTCACTCC
>NZ_JBQEKA010000128.1:0-5904 GCF_052103615.1 Kerstersia sp.
CTGGATGATATCGACCTCTATCTGATCCACTGGCCCTCGCCCGCGCGCGGCCTGTATCTGGAAAGCTGGCGCGCCTTGCGCCGCCTGCATAAAGAAGGCCGGGCACGCTCTATCGGCGTCTCCAATTTCACGGCCGGACACCTGGAGCGGCTGATCCAGGAAAGCGGTGTGGTGCCTGTCCTGAACCAGATTGAACTCCACCCGCGCTTTCAGCAGCGCGAACTGCGCGCCTTCCATGCCCGCCACGGTATTGCCACGCAGTCCTGGAGCCCGCTGGGGCAAGGCACGCTCCTGCATCATCCTGTCATCGCCGACATCGCGCTGAAGCACCGGCGCACCCCGGCGCAAACCATTATCCGCTGGCATCTGGACCAGGGCTTGATCGCTATCCCGAAATCCGCCACCCCCAGCCGCATCGCGGAAAATTTCAATGTGTTTTCCTTCCGGCTGGACGCCAGCGACCTGGCGGCTTTCGATGCGCTGGACGCAGCGGATGGCCGGATCGGCCCGGATCCCCTGACGGCGGAGTTCTGAGATGGCTGCGCCCCTTGCTCCCAGCCCCATGAACTACCAGCCCGAGACCCTGAGCACTCAAGAGGCCGCGCAGCTCGCGGGGCCTGTCGTGCTGGACTTCGGCACCAATTGGTGCGGCTACTGCCAGGCGGCGCGCCCCTGTGTCGATGCCGCCCTGGCCGGCTTGCCCGCCGTCCGGCATATCCGGGTCGAGGACGGCAAGGGACGCCCGCTGGGACGCGCCTTCGGCGTCAAGTTATGGCCCACGCTGGTGTTATTGCGCGACGGCAAGGAAGTCAGCCGCTTGGTGCGCCCGGATAACCGGGCCAGCGTCGAGCAGGCCTTGCGCCTCTTGCTGCCCTGAACCTGTTTTTTCACCTTACTTCCGACTGCAATGTCCAGGCACCTTTTTTCCGCATCGACCCTCTTCTCCCTGCTGGCCATCCCGGCCTTGCAAGCGGCTCAGGCGCAATTGCCCGCCAATCCGCCCGCCACGCTGCCGGATACCGGCAGCCCGCCCGAGGTGTCCCTGCTGCCTGCCATTGAAGTCATCAGTACCCTAGGGCCGCGCGCCCTGATAGACGCCCCGGCTTCCATCAGCCAGGTAGATGAAACCGGCCTGTTCGCAGGCCGGCCCGCGCTCAAGCTTTCCGAAGGCCTGGCCAGCGTGCCCGGCATTCAGGTGCAGGACCGCAACAACTCTGCGCAGGATCTGCAAATCTCCATACGCGGTTTCGGCGCCCGCTCAACCTTCGGGGTGCGCGGCGTCCGTATCTATGTGGATGGCATTCCCGCCACCATGCCGGATGGCCAGGCTCAGCTCTCCAATATCGACCTGAGCTCGGCCAGCCTGGTCGAAGTCCTGCGCGGCCCTTACTCCGCGCTGTATGGCAACTCCTCTGGCGGCGTGCTGATGGTCGAAACCGCCAAAGGCAGCGGCCCCTTGCGCCCGGCCGTCAGCCTGACCACCGGCAGCAACGGGCTGCGCCGCTACGGTTTGCAGGCTGGCGGCGCCACAGACGCTGCGGCCGGCCTGAGCCACTACACCTTGAGCGCCAGCCGCCAAACCCTCGATGGCTGGCGCGACCACAGCGCCATGAGCAAGAACCAGGGTAATGCCCGCCTGGATTTTTCCTTGGCCGACGACAGCAAGCTGACCCTGCTGGCCAACTATGCCCTGATTCATGCCGATGACCCCCTGGGCCTCAGCGCTGCCGAAATGGCGGCCAATCCGCGCGGCGTCACCGCCAATGCCCTCGCCTTCAACACCCGCAAAAATACCCGCCAGTCGCAGATCGGCCTGCGTTATGAAAAATCGCTGGATGCGGACACGCAACTTCAGGCGATGGTTTACACCGGCGAACGGCACACCGTGCAATACCAGGCCATTCCCCCCGCCGCGCAAAAACCGGCCACCCATGCCGGGGGCATCATAGACCTGCAACGGAATTTCTCAGGCCTGGACCTGCGCGCCACGCACACGGCCAGCCTGCTGGGCCAGCCCTTGACGATCACCGCCGGCGGCGCCTACGACCATATGCGCGAAGACCGCCGCGGTTATGAAAACTTCCAGGGCAGCGCCGCCGCCCCCACCGACCTTGGCACCCGCGGCGCCTTGCGCCGCAAGGAGCGCAATACCTTGCGCAACATGGATGCTTACCTGCAAGCCGGCTGGGATGTCAGCGAGCGCTGGCTGCTGGAAGGCGGTCTGCGCCGCAGCGAAGTCCGCTTCCGCTCGCGCGACCAGTATCTGGGCAATGGCGACGACAGCGGCAAAACCTCATTCAGCGCCTGGCTGCCCGTCTTCGCCGCCCGCTACGCGCTGGGCTCGGATAGCAGCCTGTATGCGTCTTTCGGGCGCGGCTTCGAAACACCGACCTTCAATGAACTGTCCTACCGCCCGGATGGCACGGGCGGACTGAATCTTGCCTTGCGCCCCTCCAGCAGCCGCAACTATGAGATAGGCGCCAAAACCGGCAGTCTGGGCGGACTGCTCACCGCCGCTTTGTTCCGCATCGACACGCGCGACGAAATTGTCAGCGCCGGCAGCAGCGGCGGCCGCGCCACCTTCCGCAACGCGGGCAAAACCCGCCGCAATGGCCTGGAGCTTTCCTGGCAGGCGGCGCTGATTCAGGACCTGCAATTTACGCTGAGCTATACCTATCTGGATGCCGATTTCCGCCAGGCCGCGTCTGGCAGCCAAGGCAAGCGCATCCCCGGCGTCGCGCGCCACAACGGCTATGCAGGACTGCAATGGATGCCGGAACAAGGCTGGCAAGCCGGCGCGGAATGGCGCGCCATGGGCAATATCCAGGCCAACACCGCCAATAGCGCCCAGGCGCCGGGCTACGCCGTCACGGCGCTTTATACCGGCTACCGCCTGCAAGCTGCCGCCTGGGATCTGGACCTGCTGGCCCGCGTCGATAATCTGTTCGACAAACGCTATGTCGGTTCCGTGATCGTCAATGAAAGCAACAGCCGTTATTACGAGCCTGCTGTCGGCCGCAACTGGACGCTGATGTTCAACGCAGGCTACCGCTTCCACTGACAGGCGCCGGGCGCCGCCGCGCCCGGCAAGGCGCGGCAAGACAGGGGATCAATCCTGCAAGGCGTCTGCCAGCAAGGTATTGACCAAATCATTCAGGTTGACACCATCGGCTTGCGCCTTGGCACGCAAAGCGTCAATCAGGGGCTGGCGCAGCTTGACCGGAAACGGCACCAGCCCAGCCGCCTGATCCAGACGCCGCTGCTCGCGGCGGTCCAGCACGGCGGCGCCGGCATAACGTCCGGGCGGCACAGCCGCCTGCATCTTGCCCATCAGTTTGAGGGCTTTGTTTTTCTCTAAATCGGTTTTTTTCATCGGGGATCCGCAAAAGTGGCGCCTTCGCCACCGGCGCAATGTAGCGCAAGGCCGCAGCACCGCCAAGCAAATAAACGCATCCCGCCGCGCAGCCCGCACGCGCGCCAGGCTCCGGCTTGCCCGCGGTAGCAGGAATGCGACAATTCATGCCTTTCCTGCCGAAACGCCCCTGTTGTCATGACGACCATCCGCCAATCCGACGAAGCCCTGTTGCCCGCTTTGCGCGCCATCGAACAATCTGCCGCTCAGGCCTTCCTGCAAATACCCGAGCTGGCCTGGCTGGCCCAGGGTGATCCCATGAGTGCCAGGCGCCACCGCGAGTTCATGCGCCTGGGAACGGAATGGGTTGCCCTGGATGACGCAGGGCACGCTGCCGGTTTCCTAAGCGCCGAGCCTGCCGGCAGCGCCTTGCATATCTGGGAACTCTCCGTTCAGCACAGCCACCAGGGCCAGGGCCTGGGACGCGCCCTGATGCAACACGCCATCGGGCACGCCCGCGCCCGGCAGTTGTCCAGCCTGACCCTGACCACCTTCCGCGATGTGCCCTGGAATGCGCCGTTTTACGCCCGGCTGGGCTTTGAGGTGCTGCCTGAACACGGCATGGAGACACGCCTTGCCAGCATTTTGCAGGACGAAGCGGCGCATGGCCTGCCAGCCGCGCAACGCTGCGCCATGCGGCTGGCGCTGCGCTGACCGCCGCCCTCAAGCGGCCGAGACAGCGGATCTGGCGGTATCCTGCCGGGTGCCGGTGCTCGCAATGGGCACGACCATGGGCGTATGCGTGACCGGATCATCAATCACGACGGCGCTCAGGCCGAATACCTCTTCAACCACGGCCGGCGTCACGACCTCGCGCGGATGCCCGGCGGCGATAATCCGGCCCGCCTTCATCGCAATGATGTGATCGGCATAACGCGCCGCCTGGTTCAAATCATGCAGCACCATCACCAGCGTGCGCCCTTCTTCGCGATTGAGGCGCTGGCAGAGATCCAGCACCTCGATCTGGTGGGCGATATCCAGATAGGTCGTTGGCTCATCGAGCAGCATGATGGGCGTATCCTGCGCCAGCACCATCGCCAGCCAGACACGCTGCCGCTGTCCGCCGGACAGTTCATCGACCGCCCGTTCCGCCAGCATTTCCACATGCGCGGCCTCCATGGCCTTGCGCACTGCCGCTTCATCTTCGTGCGACCATTGCTGCAGCATGGTCTGATGCGGAAATCGGCCACGCGCCACCAGATCTGCCACGCAAATGCCCGAAGGCGCCACCGCGCTTTGCGGCAGCAGGCCCAGCAGGCGGGCCACGGTCTTGGGGGCATAGCTGCGGATGTCCTTGCCGTGCAGCAGCACCTGGCCGCTGACCGGCACCAGCAAGCGCGACAAGGCCCGCAGCAAGGTCGATTTGCCGCAGGCATTCGGGCCGACAATCACGGTCACCTTGCCGGCCGGAATATCCACCGTCAGATTTTCCGCAATCACGCGGGCTTCATAGCGCAGGGTCAGTTTCTCCCCCTGCAGCGGCGACGCGGCGGAGGGATTGGCGCCTGGATGCATGGTCATAGTGTCATATCCTGCCGGACCAGACGCCCTGCAGCCGGTCCATCATAATGAAAAACATTACAATTATAGATACTGCAAGCGCCTGCCGATCATCCGGCAGTCAGTCTGACCCTTTGCCCGGAATATCAATGCGCACGACGAGATCCCTTGCCGCGTACGGCCTCATGCTGATGGCCCTGCTCATGCTGCTGGCCCGGCCTGCCCTGGCCGATACCCCGGCCGCCAGCGCCGCACAAAGCTGGCCGCGCGACTTCAAGAATGCCGACGGCAGTATCACGCATATTCCCGCTCAGCCCAAGCGCATCCTCTCCACTTCGCCGACCATCACCGGCACACTGCTGGCCATAGATGCGCCGGTCGTGGCCAGCGCCACCGCCGCCAACGGCAAGTTCTTCGAACAATGGGCCAAAGTGGCGCAAGACCGTCAACTGGAACAGGCCTGGCCTGCCGGGCGCGTCGATCTGGAAACCGCTTATGCTTTCGCGCCCGACCTGATCGTGGTCGCGACCAGCGGCGCCGATTCCGCCCTGGAGCATATCGCCAGCCTGCGCCAGATCGCCCCGACCATCGTGCTCGACTATGGCCGCCGCTCCTGGCAGGAGCTGGCCCGCCAGCTGGCGCAAGCGACCGGCCTGGAAGCCGAGGCAGACGCCCGGATTGCCGACTTTGATGCCTTTGTCACTCAGGCCCGCGAGCAGATCAAACTGCCTGCCGGACAGGCCAATATCATCAGCTACAACGGCGCAGTGATGGAAAACCCGCTGGGCACCCGCACCGGCGCCCACGGCAGGCTGCTGGCGGCACTGGGTTTTGATATCGAAGCCCCCGACCCCGCCTGGCAAAGCAATGCGGATGTCAACCACGACTTCATCTGGGCCCCGTATGAAAAACTGCCCCAGCTCAAGGCGGAAACCACCTTCCTGCTGCGCGTTGGCGATGAACGGCGTGACGCCTTCCTGAAAGACCCTGTC
>NZ_JBQEKA010000129.1:0-5763 GCF_052103615.1 Kerstersia sp.
GAGCGCAGCTGGCGTGACTATGAATGGCAGCTGGTGGAAACCGCGCCGCTGGCGCCCGCCATGCATCTGGCGCTCGACGAAGTGCTGGGCCAGGCGGTGGCGTCCGGCCAGCGCGCGCCGACCTTGCGGTTCTGGGAATGGAGCCATCCCGCCATCATCATCGGCTGCTTTCAATCGCTGAAAAATGAAGTCGATATGGATGCCGCCCGCGCGCTGGGTGTGGATGTCGTGCGCCGCATTACTGGCGGCGGGGCCATGTTCGTCGAGCCGGGGTCGGCGATTACCTATTCCCTCTATGCGCCTGGCGAACTGGTGCGCGGCATGAGCTTCGCGGAGTCCTACGCGTTCCTGGACGATTGGGTGCTCAAGGCGCTCAATGAATTGGGCATCGCCGCGTTTTATAAACCGCTCAATGACATCACCAGCCCGCAGGGCAAAATAGGCGGAGCGGCGCAGAAGCGTTTCGCCAATGGCGCTGTCTTGCACCATGTCACCATGGCATATGACATGGACGCCAGCAAAATGCTGCAGGTCTTGCGTATCGGGCGTGAAAAACTCAGCGACAAGGGCACGGCCAGCGCAGCCAAACGCGTTGACCCCTTGCGTAGCCAGACCGGCTTGCCGCGCGAGCAGATTGTGGCGCGTATGAAAGCGACGTTCGCCGCGCTGAATGGCGGGACGGCAGGGCAGATTACGCCTGAAGAGTACGCCGCCGCAGAGGCGCTGGCGCAAGGCAAGTTCAGCGGCGCCGCCTGGTTGAATCATTTGCCCTGAGGCGTGACCGGATGGGCCGCCACAGCATCCCGGCAGGCTTGCAGCACGGCCTGCAAGGGCGGCGAAACCCGCGTGCCGGCACGCAGGGCCAGCCCGATAGACCGCCTGGTGCCAGGGGTCTCAACCGGCACAATACAGAAGCCGCCATGGCGCGCATCCTGCTCTGCCTGGCCGCGCGAGGCAATGGCCAGGTGCCCGGTTTGCATGACCAGCGCCTGGGTCATGAGCGGGCTGTTGGCATACAAGCGTCCTGAGGGCGGCGCCAGGCCGCGTGTGGCGAAAATGTGCCGCAGCAGGCGGTCGGCCGGTGTGCCGGGCAGGGGGGTGACCCAGCGCCATTGCGTCAGATCCTGTAATTGCAGGCCGGGCCGAGAGAGGCAGGGATGCCCGGGGGCGGCAACGATGACGAGGTCATCATCGAACAGCGGCAATTGCAGAATATCCGGGCCGGGCGCCTCCCGGCGCAGGGCGCCGGCGATAAGGTCGATATCGGCGCTGCGCAGGCGTTGCAGCAGGTCTTCATAGGTGCCGTCGATAATGCCGACACGCACTGCCGTGTGGGTGTGCAGCAGCGTTTGCAGCGCGCGCGGCAGGAAAATGGGCACGGACAGCGGCAGAATGCCGATGACGATCTGGCCATCGGTTTCTCCGTGCCAGGCGGATAGTTCGCTTTCCAGGCCGCGCAGTTCGGCCAGCGCCTGCTTGACGCGCAAGAGCAGGGCCGCGCCTGGCGGGGTAAGCCAGGTGCCGGACGGCAGCTTGTAAAACAGCCGTATCGCCAGCAGACGCTCCAGCCCTTGCAGGGCGGCGTGCACGGCGGGCTGGGTAATGCCCAGCGCCTGGGCTGCCCGGGATTCGCTGCCGCAGGCGGCAACGCCCAGCAAGGCCTGAACCTGGCTGGGCGTGACGCCGCGGGCAAAACGTTCCGCCGTGTGATCGCTGATCCGTTTGGCCGTGTCGCTGGCCAGGGCTTCCCGCGCGCCAGCCTGCAGGCAGCCTTGCAGCGCCATGGCGCGTGCTGCCATCTGCCGGCCAGCGTCGGTGGGGACCATGCCGCGCGCGGTACGCAGAAAAAGCGCCAATCGGCAATACCGTTCCAGTTGCTGGATGGCGCGTGTAATGGCCGGTTGCGAGATATGGCAGGCCTGCGCGGCGGCAAAAGTGGTGCCGTGCTGCACGACCGCCTGCATGGCGCGCAAGGCGCGCAAGTAGGCGAGCAGCGCGGGCGGGCGCAAGGAAGCAGGCAGGATAGGCTCAGGAGACTGGCTGGCGGCGGAAGTCGTGCTCATGCCTATAGCATAACCATAACGCATGCCATGGCGCTTGCTGCTTTGGTAAGCCTGGCTTGCAAAGCAGGGCAGATAAAGAAAGAAGATCAGGAATATCTGCTTTCAGAAAATCAGGTGTTTACCCCCATATAAATAAAACGCATAGGAGTGCCGGTGTTTTTGATTGGCCGGCCAGGGCGGCGCTGCGATATGGTGGGGGTCAGAATCATGGGCTGGCTGTTAGCTCTTGGCTGCTGGCTGCTGGCTACTGGCTACTGGCTATTGGCTATTGACGATTGGCTGGCCTCGGCGGCATTACGCTGCCTGCCGTGTAACAGAGGAGGCGCGGCAGGCGCCTCAAGGGGGAAAACATGAGCAAACCGGTATTGCTGCTGTTGCCGGGACTGCTGTGCGACGCCGCGGTATGGCGTGAGCAGATGGGCGCTTTGAGTGACTACGAGTGCGTGGTGCCAGACTACGGCAGGGCGGATGCCATTGCTGCCATGGCGGAAGTGGCTTTGGCGGCGGTGCCTGCCGGGCGTTTTGCCGTTGCGGGGCATTCGATGGGCGGGCGCGTGGCGCTGGAAATCGCCCGGCGCGTTCCTGAGCGCGTGGCGCGTATTGCCCTGCTTGATACCGGCGTGCATCCTTTGGCGCCGGGTGCCGCCGGGGAGCGCGAAGTGGCGGGCCGCATGGCCTTGCTGGAGAAGGCGCGGACGCAGGGCATGCGCGCCATGGGGCAGGAATGGGCGCGCGGCATGGTGCGCGAAGCGTGCCTGGATACCCCATTGTTCGACACCATCTTGGCGATGATAGAACGCAAAACACCGGAAATTTTCGCTGCGCAATTGCAGGCCTTGATTGCACGGCCCGATGCGGCCGATGTCATGGCGGGCTTGGCCGGGCTGCCCGGCCCGGTCTTGCTGTCTTGCGGCAGGCAGGATGATTGGAGTCCGGTGTCGCGCCACGAAGAGATGCAGGCGCTGTGCCCCTCGGCCCGTTTGACCGTGATCGAGGATAGCGGGCATATGAGCCCCATGGAACAGCCGCAGGCAGTGACGCAGATGTTGCGCATTTGGCTGGAAGAGGGCAGCCAGGCCTAGGCCTGAACCGCCATGCGCCAGCCTGCTCGCAGGCGGGCGCATGGCGGTTGCCCGCGAAGTATCGGAGGAGACAATTCATGCAAAAAACGAAGCAAACACAGGTTGCAATCATTGGCGGCGGCCCCGCTGGGTTGCTGTTGTCCCATATTCTGGCCTTGCACGGCATTCACAGCGTGGTGCTGGAAAGGCAAAGCCGCGCCTATGTCTTGCAGCGCATCCGCGCTGGCGTGCTGGAGCATGGCACGGTGCAGTTGCTGCGTGACGTGGGCTTGGGGGAGCGCCTGAATCGGGAGGGCCTGGTGCACGACGGCACACTGGTGACCTGGCAGAACGAAGGTTCGCTGGTCATCGACACCACGAAGTACGCCGGCCGGCCGATGATGGCTTACGGCCAGACGGCCATCACGGAAGACCTGTACGCCGCGCATGACCGCGCCGGGACGGAAATCCTGGACTGCGCTCACGATGTGGCTTTGCATGACATAACGGGCGACCGTCCTTATGTCACCTATACCCGCCATGGCGTGGCGGAGCGTCTTGATTGCGATTTCATCGCGGCTTGCGATGGTTTTCATGGCATAGGCAGGCAATCCATTCCTGCCAGCGTGCTGCGCAGCTATGAACAGATCTATCCGTTCGGCTGGCTGGGCATCATGGCGGAAACCCCGCCCATGGAGGATTTGATCTATGCGCGGCATGAGCGCGGCTTTGCTCTGGCATCCCAGCGTAATCCGCAATTGAGCCGGTACTACATCCAGTGCCCGATGGATACGGATCTCAATGACTGGTCGGATGAGCGTTTCTGGGACGAGTTCAGGCAGCGTTTGCCGGCGGAACTGGCGGCAACGGTTGTGACCGGGCCCAGCATCGAAAAGTCCATCGCGCCTTTGCGCAGCTTTGTCGCGGAACCCATGCGCCATGGCCGCATGTTCCTGGCAGGGGATGCCGCGCATATCGTGCCGCCCACGGGCGCCAAGGGCCTGAACCTGGCGGTGTCGGATGTGTATTACCTGTCGCGGGCCTTCGACGCCTACTACACGCATCAGCAGGACAATCTGCTGGAAAATTATTCGCAAACCGCCTTGCGCCGCGTCTGGGCATCGGAGCGGGTATCCTGGTTCCTGACCAAGCTGCTGCATGTATTCCCGCAGGATTCGGGTTTCGAAGAGAAAATGCGCCTCAACGAATTCCAGTATCTGCAGAAATCCGAGCGGGCGCTGGCCACGCTGGCTGAGCAGTACGCCGGGCTGCCGTTCTGAACCCTGGCTGGCTCTTCACCGGCTGCGGCGGGTGAAGGGCTGGCTGAGGCGGCGCAGCATGGGCGCGGCCAGGGGAATGCTGGGGGAATGTCGGGAAAATGCCGGGGAAGGGCTGAAAGAGTGGGGCGCCAAGAACTGGCATCAGGATGCTGCCGGGGAAATATGACAGAAAGGGCACCGCAAAAAGAATGCGGCAGAGAAAATAAAAACGGCTTGAAATCTTTCGATTTCAAGCCGTTGCAATTGGTGCCCAGGAGAGGACTCGAACCTCCACACCCGAAGGCACTAGTACCTGAAACTAGCGCGTCTACCAATTCCGCCACCTGGGCAACGTTTCTTTGACTTGGAAGCCTTCTTTTCGGAAGCTTTTCTGTGTCAGAAGCGTAGGAAAAGAAGTATATGGTGTTTTTTTTCTTGTGTCAACAATAGGGCGGTTTTTTTATGAATATTTTCGTCCTGGAGCGCGGGGCTAGATGGTGAGCATGCGTTGCACCAGGTCTGCCGTCGTCCGCGCGCCGAATTTCCGCATCAGGCTGGCGCGGTGAACCTCGACGGTGCGCGGGCTGATTCCCAGGTCTTTGGCGATCATTTTGGCGGTTTTTCCTTCCAGCAGGCGGGCGGCGACTTCGCGCTGCCTGCCCGTCAGCGGGTGTTCGCTCAGCGGGCGCTGGGCGCTGATATCTTCGAAAGTCCAGATACCTGCTTCGTGCGGATTCTCGCGGCTGAAGGCCCGGCCCGTGACATGGCACCAGAAAAACTGCCCGCTGGCGCGTTTCATAATACGGCTGTCCGAATAGCGCCCTTGGGTGTTGAGGATGGGCGCAATACGTTTTCCCAGGCGTTCAAATTCTTCCACACTGGGATAGAGCTCCAGAAACGAGCGGCCCAGCAGCAGTTCGCGCGAGATCTGGAAGATTTCGCAAACTTCCGCATTGCAATCGACGATGCGCCGCTGGCGCGATAACACCAGGCCGACTGGCGCCATATCGAAGGCCAGACGATAGTCTGAAGCAGGAACCATAGGGACGTGTCCTTAGGAAAAACTACGTAGTGTCCTACGTATTATGCTGGCGCCATCGCTGGAGGCCAAGCCGGGGCATGATGCCCCGGCCGGCGCCGCCAGAATATTCAGGCAAGGAGACATCATGGTGAACAAGGTATATCCGTCTGCCCACGCGGCCCTGCAAGGGCTGGTGGCAGACGGCCAGATCATCGGCGTAGGGGGGTTCGGTCTTTGCGGAATCCCTGAAGCGCTGATTGTGGCGCTGCGTGACAGCGGGGTGAGCGGTCTGACCTGCGTGAGCAATAACGCGGGGGTGGATGGCGCGGGCCTGGGGCAATTGCTGGCCACGCGTCAGG
>NZ_JBQEKA010000130.1:0-5709 GCF_052103615.1 Kerstersia sp.
TGCCGGAGCCGATGATGAGTACGTGACTCACGAGCCGCTCAGATCCGCGGCTTCGATTTCCATCACCTGCCCCAGGCCGCCGCGAAACTTGCCGTGCCCGCCGGAATCCGGCCGCAATTCCTTACGCCAGACCACGATAGGCCCGACCTGCTCGGTCGCCTCCACCGGCATGGTATGAATACCGCTGGGGAAGGCCGTTGCATTCAGCCCATCCACACTGGGCCGCGCGCCCCCGCCGCCGCTGTTGAACATCAGAATCTGCGCGCTGCGGGCCGCGGCATCCTGAGGATTCTTGGGGGTCGCGCTGATTTGGATATTCCAGGTCGTCCCCGCCCCTTCCGCCGGGATACGATCCGGCAGGAACTGATGCAGCGCGCCCAGCACCACGTCCGGCACAAAGTGGCCCAGCACGTGGCGCACGGCGACCGGGCTGGGACGCTGCGCGTTCAGGATGCAACCCTCCGGCGCCACCACTTCGAAGGGCGCCAGCGAGGCCGCATTATTCGGAATTTCCGGGGCAATTGAACATTTCAGGCCGTAGCAGGTATAGGCCTTGGTGTAGATCATCGGCACATTGATGCCATAGCTGCTGACCCCCGAGGTGCCCGCATAATCCGCCAGGATCCGGTCGGCCTCTATCGTCAGCTTCACTTTCATGAGCACCTGATCTTCGTAGCCGTCCACCCGCATTTCATTCGAAAACGACCCGCGCGGCAGCGCCGCGATCTTGGCCAGTGTCGCTATCCTGCTGTTTTCCAGAATGAACTCGCCGAGGTCATTCAGGTTGTCGAGACCGAACTCGTCCATCATTTGCTGCAAGCGCCGTTCGCCGATCTCGTTGCAGGCCGCCAGCGCATAGATATCGCCCACCACCTGATCCGCCTCACGCACATTGTTGCGCACGATATTGACCAGATCGCGATTGACCTCGCCACGGTCAGCGAAACGCATGATGGGAATGAACAGGCCTTCTTCGTACACCTCACGGCCATCCGGGCCGAACCCCCGGCCGCCGATATCAACCACGTGCGCCGTGCAGGCAAAAAACCCGATCAGGCGCCCGCCCCGGAAGACGGGCGAGACCACCGTCAAATCATGCAAATGGCCAGTGCCTTTCCAGGGGTCGTTCGTGATGTACACGTCTCCCGGCGCAAAGGTTTCCACCCCCAGGTCACGCATGAAATGGCCCACGGCCTCGGCCATCGCATTCACGTGGCCCGGCGTGCCGGTCACGGCCTGGGCCAGCATCCGGCCCTGTTCATCAAACACACCGGCGGACAAATCCCCCGCTTCGCGCACACTCGTGCTGAACGCCGTCCGGATCAGCGTGAGCGCCTGTTCCTCAACGACCGAAATCAGGCGGTTCCACATCACCTGGCGCTGGATATTGCTAACGTTTCCTGACATGTTCCCTGTCTCCTTCAAGCCTGGCTGTCTTGCTGCATTTCCACGAACAGGCACAGATCAGCCTGCACGGTGGCCACGAATTTGCTCGGTACGATGGTGGCCGTCTCCCGCTCCACGATGACGGCTGGCCCGGCGACCCTGTCCCCGACCGCCAATTGCTCGCGGTCATGCACGGCAGCCGCCACGAACGCTTCGAGCTTGGCTTCGAACACCTGGCGCGTGCCCATGGGCGCCGCATCACGGTATTGCTGCTGGCGTTCAAGCCGCGTGACCGGCTGGGGCGCGCTGGCGGCACGCACCGACCAGCTGACAATTTCGATGTCCAGCCGGTCAATGGCACGGCCAAAGAAACGCACATAGGCTTTTTCGAACTCGGCCGCCAGGTAATCCCGGTCAGCCTGGGTAAATGCCCTCACCGGCAAGCTCACGGGAATTTCCCAGCCTTGCCCGGCATAACGCATATAGGCCGTCCGCTCTATCACCGGCTCGGCATTGCGCAGGCCCTGGCGGGCAAAAGTGCCAGCCTCATCTTCCATCGCCGCCAGCAGCTGGTTGACCTTGCCCGCATCAAAGGCGCTCAGGCGCATGAAACCGCTGCGGGCCGACTCGAAACCGAAGGGCGCGCGCAGAAAGCCAAGCGCCGACCCCACGCCAGCGCCGTAAGGCACGATAAAGGCGCGTATGCCCATTTTTTCGCATAGCCGGGCCGCGTGCACCGGCCCGCCGCCGCCAAAGGTGATCATGGTGAAACCGCCGATATCATGGCCGCTTTCCACCGCATGCACACGGCCGGCATTGGCCATGTTTTCATCCACCACTTCGATGATTCCATAAGCCGCCGAGGTCTCCGTCAGGGACAGGCGGTCCGCCACTTCCTGGCGGATCGCATCGGCAGCCAGCGGGCTGGACAATTTCATCTGGCCGCCAGCGAAGTAATCCGGATCGAGCTTGCCCAGCAAGACATTGGCATCTGTCACGGTCGGCAGTTTGCCGCCGCGCTGATAGCATGCCGGGCCAGGTTCTGAACCGGCGCTGCGCGGACCGACGCGGATCTGGTTCATGCCATCGACAGCAGCGATAGACCCTCCGCCAGCCCCGATTTCCACCATTTCCACCACCGGAATCGAGATCGGCATGCCACTGCCCTTCTTGAAGCGGTAGGTACGCGCCACCTCGAAGGTTTTGGCGGTTTTCGGGTTGTATTGCTCAATCAGGCAGATCTTGGCCGTCGTGCCGCCCATGTCGAACGACACAACCGATTCGATGCCATAGCGCTCGGCAATATTGGCCGCGAAAATCGCGCCGCCCGCGGGGCCGGATTCCACCAGGCGCACCGGGAAATCCGCGGCGGTTTCCACGGAAATAATGCCGCCGCCGGAGTGCATCATGAAAACATCGCAAACCGCGCCGCAGCCTTTGAGTTCGCTGCGCAAGCGTTCCAGATACGATTTGATGAGCGGTTTGACATACGCATTGGCGCAAACCGTATTGAAACGCTCGTACTCACGGATCTGCGGCGACACCTCCGAAGAGATGGACACGCTGACATCCGGCAGGCGCTGGCTCAGTGCCTGGCGCATCTGCTGTTCATGCGCGCCGTTCATATAACTGTGCAGAAAACCTATCGCCACGCTTTCATAACCGCCTGCCGCGATGGTGTCGATCAAAGCGCTGATCTCGGCCTCATCCGGCGCCAGCAGCACCCGCCCATCGGCGGCGACACGCTCGCGCAGCACATGGCGGTCGGCCCGCTCTATCAGCGCCGCAGGCAGCACGATATCCAGGTCATATTGCTCGAAGCGGTTTTCCGTCCGCATTTCGATCACGTCGCGGAAACCGGCCGTCGTGATGAACGCGGTTTTGACGCCCCGGCGCTCGATCAAGGCATTGGTCGCCAGCGTCGTGCCATGAATAATCACGTCAATATCCGCATACCCCAGGCCCACCTGATCGAGCACCTGTTTCAGGCCTTTCAGAATGGCCCGTTCCGGGGCGGTGTAATCCGTCAGTACCTTGGTCGTATGCAGGCTGCCATCCACTTCCAGGGCGACGTCGGTAAACGTCCCGCCTATGTCCACGCCCACTCTTACGGATTGTTTTTTGTTGCTCATTGCATCCTCTCCACCTTTTGAATCCTGGCTCTCTGGCGGCCAGCTGATTGAAACTACAGACGCGGAATCATCAGGCCGCCATCGGCCTGAATGACGGTTCCCGTCGCAAAGGCAAAAGCTCCGCTCGCCAGAGCCGTCACCATGCCGGCCATGTCTTCGCCCTCCCCCCAGCGCCCGGCAGGCACCAGGCCGTCGGCGATCAGGCGGTCATAGCGCGGCGCCACGACTTGCGTCATGCCGCTGTGCGTAATGCCGGGCCGCAGCTCAAACACGGGAATGCCTGCGGCGGCCAGGCGCAGCGCTGCCAGCCGGGTCAGCATGCCCAGGCCCGACTTCGAAATGCAGTACTCCGCCCGCTCCGTTGAAGCGGCCTCGACACTGATGGAGGACACCGTGATGATGGAACGCGGGTGCGCGGCCTGCTCTTGCGCCAGAAAACGCTTCATGACGGCCTGCGTCAAAAAGAAAGTGCCGCGCAGATTGATATCCATGACCGCATCGAATGCTTCCGGGGTCAGCGCCAGCATGTCGGCCCGCTGCACCGCGCCCACACCTGCGTTGTTCACCAGGCAATGCACGCTGTCGCCCAATTCGGTTTCTATCTGCCGCAGCCAGTCTTCATGCGCCTCAAGCTCGGCGAGGTCGCCGGAAATCAGCGTCACGCCCGCAGCACCGGCTTGCAGCAGTTCCTGCCGCAAAGCCTGCATCGCCGCCAAGGGCTGGCGATCCATCAGCGCCACGCGCGCGCCTTGCGCCGCAAAGTGCCGCGCAATGGCCAGCCCTATCGTCCCGGCGCCGCCAGTAATCAAAACCACCGGCCCCGCCGTCACAGCGGCGGCCTGTTTATTTTCCTGAGCCATCACATCCTCTCGTTATCAACTCTCGAATACCGCGCCAAAGCGCGCGCTCCTTAGCGGAACAAGGCCGGCAGCCACAGCGAAATTGCCGGGATATACGCCACCATCAACAGCACGATGCCGCTGGCGATGTAGTACGGCCAAATGGTGCGCAACACTTCCGAAACACTGATCTTGCCCACCGCGCAGCCCACGAACAGCAAGGTGCCTACCGGCGGCGTATAGAGGCCTATCCCCGCCGCCAGAATCATCACAATGCCGAAATGCACCGGGTCCACGCCGAAGTTCTGCGCCACCGGCAGGAAAATCGGCGTGGTGATAATGATCATCGGGGACAAATCCATGAAGGTGCCCAGCAACAGCAGGGTGACCAGAATCAGCGCCATGGCGACATAAGGGCTGTCCGACATGCTGGTCATCGCACTGATCACATAACTGGGCACTTGCAGAAAGGCCATGAACCAGCCGAAGGACGCGGCAGCCGCAATAATGAACAGCACCATGGCGGTGGTTCTGACTGCCGCGCTCAAGGCCTCCATCAGGACGTGCCAGGACTGCATGCGCATTACCACCAGCATCAGGCCGAAGACATACAGCACAGCAACGCAAGCGCTTTCAGTGGGCGTAAAGACACCGAAGCGCACTCCGCCGAAAATCACCACGACCAGAACAATGGCCGGGGTGGCTGCCACCAGCGCCCGCCCGATGGCAGCCACGCCAGCAAACGGCTCTGCCGGGTAGCCTTTGCGCACCGCCTGAACATAGGCCGTCACCAGCAGCGCCGCCGCCAGCAGCAGCCCGGGCAGAATGCCGGCCGTAAACAAATCCGCAATGGAAATCCCGCCGCCACCGGCCACGGCATACAGAATCAGATTGGGCGAAGGCGGAATCATCAGAGCAATGACGGCGCTGCTGATAGTGACGTTGACCGCATAGCTTCTGGCGTAGCCGCGCTTGACCATCTGCGGCACCATGATGCCGCCTATGGCCGAAGCGTCTGCAATCGGCGAACCGGAAATCCCGCTCAGCAGCACCGACGAGGTGATGTTGACCTGCCCCAGCCCGCCACGGATATGGCCCACCAGCGTGCCGGCGAAATTAATCATGCGGTCCGCCACCCCGCCGCGCATCATCAATTCGCCAGCAAAAATGAACAGCGGAATGGCAATCATCGCAAAGGAACTGATGCCCTCATTCATCTGCTGGAACACGATCAGCGGCGGCAAACCCATATACATTGCCGTGCACAGCGCGGCGACCGCCAGGCAGAAGGCAATCGGCACCCCCAGAATCATCAGGCCCAGGAACACGCCGAAAAGAATCATCAATTCCAT
>NZ_JBQEKA010000131.1:0-5289 GCF_052103615.1 Kerstersia sp.
TGGTTTTTTTTGGGAACGATTCGGGCCTGGGGCGGCTGGTGCCAGGGAGGGCCGCAAGGCGCTGAAATTACGGGAAAAGGCAGCGGTTTTTTTGCTGTTTTTCTGGTTTTTGATGGGGGTTGAAACTGGGATTTTCCGGTCAGTTTTTGAGCGGGTGTTTGGCGGTTTTGGCTGCGTTTGGCGGGTGTTATTTTCTAGGGTTTTTCATATATTGAAATGCGTCTGGCACCTGTTAGGAAATACTACATATGGGGTTTTCTATAGAAAAAACCCTATATATCGGCGTTTTGCTGGCGGACGCCTGTTCTTTTTTTATTATTTTTTCTGCTCGTTTTCTGAGCATTTCCTGAGCCAGGAAACAGGCCGGATCGGGCGCAAGGCCAGCGCTCATCAGGCTTACGCGGTTCCGGGCAGGCAGCGCCTGGTTTCGCCTACCTCTTTTGGCGCGGAAAAACCAGTCTTTAAAGTTCCCCAGCCACGCGATAAACTCGCTTCGACTCTGTTCAGTCCCCACGCCGCAGCGCCGTGTTTTCCGGCAGAGTACGCTTCCCGTGAACGGATGACAGAGCCATGTTCCCCCTCCGGCGTTCAGGCAAGTTGAAGACGACCTGTCCATACCAAAGGGACTCTCACCGTTTGTTGTGCCACTGTTTATTGTTACCAGGATTGCCCTGGCGACAGGCCATGCATGCGATGAGGGGCTTTTTTTTGTGGGCAGGGACATACAGCACTGCTCCAGTGCTACGGCAACACTGTTAGCTGCAACACTGATTATTTTGACGAACTCATTGTGCTCCGCCTGCCGCTGCTCCGCAGGCCGGGGTTGTTCCACCGACGAAAGGTTTTTCCAATGACGAAATACGAGACGATGAAAGTGACCAAGCGCGACGGGCGCCAGGAGTCAATCAACCTCGACAAGATTCATCGTGTCATTACCTGGGCCGCCGAAGGCCTGGACAATGTCTCGGTTTCGCAGGTGGAGCTGAAGTCCCATATCCAGTTCTACGACGGTATCCGTACCGATGATATTCACGAAACCATCATCAAGTCGGCTGCCGACCTGATTTCGGAAGATACGCCCGATTACCAGTACCTCGCCGCCCGTCTGGCGATTTTCCATTTGCGCAAGATCGCTTTCGGCCAGTTCGAGCCGCCGCACCTGCTGGAGCATGTGCGCAAGCTGACGGCCATGGGCAAGTACGATGAGCATCTGCTGAAAGATTACGATGACGCCGAGTTCGAGGAACTCAACGGCTATATCGACCACTGGCGCGATATGGATTTCGCCTATGCCGCCGTGAAGCAGCTGGAAGGCAAGTACCTGGTACAGAACCGGGTGACCAAGCAGCTCTACGAGAGCCCGCAGTTCCTGTATATCCTGGTGGCCATGTGCCTGTTCTCCAAGTACCCCAAGGAGACCCGCCTGGATTACATCAAGCGCTTCTACGATGCCGTGTCGCGCTTCAAGATTTCCCTGCCCACGCCCATCATGTCCGGCGTGCGCACCCCGACGCGCCAGTTCAGCTCCTGCGTGCTGATCGAGTGCGGCGATAGCCTGGATAGCATCAACGCCACGACCAGCGCCATTGTGCGCTATGTGTCGCAGCGCGCCGGTATCGGTATCAACGGCGGCCGCATCCGCGCGCTGGGCAGCGAGATCCGCGGCGGCGAGGCGCAGCATACCGGCTGCATTCCGTTCTACAAGATGTTCCAGGCTGCCGTGAAGTCCTGCTCGCAAGGCGGTGTGCGCGGCGGCGCGGCGACCCTGTTCTACCCCTTGTGGCATCTGGAAGTCGAATCGCTGCTGGTGCTGAAGAACAACCGCGGCATCGAGGAAAACCGTATCCGCCACCTGGATTACGGCGTGCAGATCAACCGCCTGCTGTATCAGCGCCTGATCAAGGGCCAGAACATTACCCTGTTCTCGCCGCACGATGTGCCGGGCATGTATGACGCCTTCTTCGCAGACCAGGACGAGTTCGAGCGCCTGTATCTGCAATACGAAGCCGATCCGGCCATTCGCAAGCGTACGCTGCCGGCGACCGAACTGTTCTCGCTGGTGATGCAGGAGCGCGCCGGCACGGGCCGTATCTATATCCAGAACGTTGACCATTGCAATACGCATAGCCCGTTTGATCCGGCCGTGGCTCCCGTGCGCCAGTCCAATCTGTGCATGGAAATCGCGCTGCCGACCAAGGAGCTCGACGATATCAATGACCCGGATGGCGAAATCGCGCTCTGCACGCTGTCGGCCTTCAACCTGGGCGCCCTGGAGTCGCTCGACGAGCTGGAAGGGCTGGCCGATCTGGCCGTGCGTGCCCTGGATGCCCTGTTGGACTACCAGGACTATCCGGTCAAGGCCGCGCTGAATGCCACCGAGAAGCGCCGTTCGCTGGGGGTTGGCGTCATCAACTATGCCTACTACCTGGCCAAGAATGGCACGCGTTATTCGGATGCCGCCGCGATCGGCCTGACACACCGTACGTTCGAAGCGATTCAGTACTATCTGCTGAAGGCATCGGTGCAGTTGTCGCGTGAGTACGGCCCCTGCAAGGCCTTCAACGAAACGACTTATGCCAAGGGCGTTTTGCCGGTCGATACCTACAAGCGCGATCTGGATACTTTCTGCACGGAGCCGCTGCACCTGGATTGGGAATCGCTGCGCCGCGACATCCAGCAACACGGTCTGCGCAACTCGACGCTGACCGCGCTGATGCCCTCGGAAACCTCCAGCCAGATCGCCAACGCCACCAACGGCATCGAGCCGCCGCGCGGCCTGGTGTCGGTGAAGCAATCCAAGGATGGCATCCTGCGCCAAGTGGTGCCGGATTTCCCGCGCCTGCGCAATCAGTACGAACTGCTGTGGCAAATGCCGAGCAACGAGGGCTACCTGAAACTGGTGGGTGTCATGCAGAAGTTCGTGGACCAGTCGATTTCGGCCAACACGAACTACGATCCGCAACGTTTCGAGGGCGGCCGCGTTCCCATGAAGCAACTGCTCAAGGATCTGCTGCAAGCCTATAAGTACGGCCTGAAGACGCTGTACTACCACAACACCCGCGACGGTGCGGCAGACGCCCAGGCAGAAGCCGAGGATGACTCCTGCGCAGGCGGCGCTTGCAAGATTTGATGGCCGTCCGCCGCCGGTGCCTGGTTCAGTTGCCGGCAGGCGCGGCCTCTTCGACGGGCGGCTGGCGCAGCCGCGCCCCCGCCCAACCTGAACTCCCGGGCTGCGTGCCGCCCTAGCGGCAACAGCCGAGGCCGCCTGGTGCCAGGCAGCCACTACCCGGGCGGCACTGCTGTCCTTGCCCGCCCGCTGCGCGCCTGACGCCTCTTTAGCGCGCGCCAACAGCTCGCGCTGCCATCTGGCAGCGCGCCGCGGCCACTGCCGCCGTATTGCCGAAGCAACACTGACTATCATGGCTTACAGTATTTTTTCCCGCACCGATAACGACCAGCTGAAAGAACCGATGTTCTTCGGCCAGCCCGTCAACGTCGCACGCTATGACCAGCAGAAATACCCGATCTTCGAAAAACTGATCGAAAAGCAGCTGTCCTTTTTCTGGCGTCCCGAGGAAGTCGATATCTCGCAGGACCGCATCGACTACCAGAATCTGCCCCAGCACGAAAAGCATATTTTCATCAGCAACCTGAAGTACCAGACGCTGCTGGATTCGATCCAGGGCCGCAGCCCCAATGTGGCGCTGCTGCCGCTGGTGTCGCTGCCTGAACTGGAAACCTGGATAGAAACCTGGGCGTTTTCGGAAACCATCCATTCCCGTTCATACACCCACATCATCCGCAACATCGTCAACGATCCTTCCGTCATCTTTGACGACATCGTGCGCAATGAAAACATCAAGCTGCGCGCCAACGATATTTCGTCCTACTACGACAACCTGATCCACCAGACCATGCTGTATTCGCAGCTGGGCGCAGGCGAGCACGTCATCAATGGCGAGTCGCGCCAGGTGAATCTGCGCGAACTGAAAAAGACGCTTTATCTGTGCCTAATGAACGTCAATATCCTGGAAGCGATCCGTTTCTATGTGAGCTTTGCCTGTTCCTTCGCCTTCGCAGAACGCAAGCTGATGGAAGGCAATGCCAAGATCATCCGCCTGATCGCGCGCGACGAAGCCCTGCACCTGACCGGCACGCAGCACATTCTGAATATCATGCGTTCCGGCCAGGACGACCCGGAATTCGCCGCGATTGCCCGCGAAGTGGAGCAGCAATGCTTTGATATGTTCCACGACGCCGCCGAGCAGGAAAAGCGCTGGGCCGATTATCTGTTCAAGGACGGCTCCATGATCGGCCTGAACAAGGACATCCTGGCGCAGTATGTGGAATACATCACCAATATCCGCATGAGCGCGGTAGGCCTGAAACCTGCCTTCCCGAACGCCAAGAACAACCCCATTCCCTGGATCAACACCTGGCTGGCGTCCGATACGGTGCAGGTGGCGCCGCAAGAAGTCGAATTGAGTTCCTACCTGGTAGGCCAGATTGATGCCGAAGTGTCTGCCGACGACCTGAACGACTTCGAACTATGAGCAGTACCAAGACGCGCGTCACCTCTGTCTCCACGCGCGACAAGCACTTCCACTTGCTGGAGGGTGAAACGCTGTTGGAAGGGCTGGAACGTACCGGCCATGAAGTGGAGTATCAATGCCGCAGCGGCTACTGCGGCATGTGCCGCATGAGCCTGATCCAGGGCAGCGTCAGCTACGACTCCCCGCCCCTGGCCTTTGTCGGCCCCAGCGAAGTCCTGCCTTGCTGCTGCACACTGGACGCCCCTGTCACAGTGGATTGCGGTTTGCGCAGCGACCTGGACAGCCAGTTCGAACTGTTCCGCGAGGACCTGCTGGACGACCCTCAGCACCCGCAGCTCTAAGCCGCTTACGCGGCAGGGCAATCCCCGCTGAATAGACAAAGCCCCCGCCGTGCAATGAGGCACGGCGGGGGCTTTTTACTTTATGGCGCAGGCGGGCAGGCCACATCGGCCCAGCCGCGCCATTTCAGGCCGACCGCAGGGGGGCTTGCGCCCGCCAGGCGCGCAAAACCGCCCCTCTGCCTCATACGTCTTACAGCAAGGTGCCCTTCGTGATCACAGCGCGCAGACGTTGGCGCAACATGACCAGCGGCAGCAAGGGCAGCATTTGCCATGGCAGCGAACCGCCGCCGCCCTTGCCTTCATTGCCCTCATTGCCGCCTTCGCCCGGCTCCGGCGTGACCGCCTTCTGCTGCACGGTCACCGTCACGGCCTGCTCCTGCGAGGCCACGTCATCC
>NZ_JBQEKA010000132.1:0-5189 GCF_052103615.1 Kerstersia sp.
CACAAGGCGTATGCAATGGACTGGGGCGCGACCAGCAGCACGTCGTCCTGCTCCAGCAGCGGTTTCAATGACTGGTAGCCATCAACCTCGAGCACATAGCGCAGGCTTTTTCCCTGCCCCCGCATGAACTGGGTGATGCTGTAGTAGGGAAATTCATCCGTATCGATTTTTATATGCCGGGCATTTAAGAAAAATGGCATATCCAGCTTATCCGAATCAGGCATTGTTATTTTTCTGCCTACGCATAAAAACGATTCCTGATACAGCTTCCGGGATACATATAAATCAGTGTTTTCCATTTCCGGACAAATAGCGGCGTCGATTACTGATTTATACAAACTGCTTTCAAGCGTCGCCTTATCGGCATTCACGATGTCCAGGCATATGCTGGGGGCGGCCTGACGCAACGACATATACAGCCGGGGCAAGGCGCTGTGCCGCATGGCCGGACTGAAGGCCACGCGAAAGCGCCTGTCGCTGCGTTCAGGCTCAAAATCGTAGGCCAGACGCAAGGCGGTCTGCAACGCCTGGATGGCGTTCTCGACAGGCTGAAACATAGCTTGCGCCATGCGCGTGGGCTGCATTCCACCCTTGGCCCGGACAAACAGAACATCGTCAAAGTGCAGTCTGAGCCGCGCCAGAGCATGGCTGATCGCCGGTTGACTCAGGTGCATGCGCACCGCCGCCCGGGACAAATTACGCTCCTGATAGATCACCACAAATATCCGCAGCAGATTCAGGTCCATGCGCGACAGGTCCATACTATTCGCCCCATTGATAATCGTTATGAAAACAACGAACTTGACCCTATTCCAGGCCAGCCATACATTTATTATTGATTTAAAAATTTTAAGTTTCAATCAATTATTGGCAAATAGGTGTCCGGATATGGAAGCACGAAATCCTATCGCGAATCAACATTGTTCTCTGTCGCTTCGCATCACGAGCCGCCGACGCGAATGTCTGGATGTCTATTCCTATCGGCTTGCAAACATCGATGGCTCTGCACTTCCCGAGTGGCAGGCGGGCGCGCACATAGACGTTGAAACCCCCTGCGGTCTGACACGTCAATATTCCTTGTGTGGAGATCCCGCCCAGCGCCAACACTGGGATATCGCCGTCAAACTGACATCGACATCGGGCGGAGGTTCGCGCTCTATCCATGAACGGCTGAAGGTCGGCGACACGCTTCAGGTCAGCCCGCCGCGCCACGCCTTTACGCTTCAGCCGCATCCCCAATCCTGCGTGCTGCTGGCGGCCGGCATAGGAATCACGCCCTTGTTGAGTATGGCCTGGCAGTTGCACCACGAGCGCCACCCCTTTCAGCTACTGTATTTTTCGTCGTCGGCGCAGCACACGGCGTTCCTGGACACTCTGCGCAGCGCACCATTCCATCAGCAAGTTCATTTCCATACGGGACTGGAGCGGGAGTTGATCAAAGAGCGCATCCGTCAGGCCATGTCCGTGCAGCATGGCACAGCGGTCTATACCTGCGGCCCCTCCGGCTTCATGGAGCTGATTGATTACATCAAGCATTCGCAGTGCCTGGACATCCCCGTCTATGCCGAACGCTTCAGCGCACCACCCACGAGCCCCACCTTCAATCACGAGTTTCGCGTACGTCTGAACCGCAGAAACGCGTTGGAGATTCCCGTCGCCGCCCACCAAAGCATTCTAGAAGCCTTGGAACAGCACGGCATTCCAGTAGACAGTGCCTGCCGCCAAGGCATATGCGGCGCCTGCGTGCAGACCGTGATCGACGGTACGGCCCTGCACAGGGACTTCTGCCTTTCGCCGGAAGAAAGAGAGCAGGAGCGCCTGATCTGCCTCTGCGTTTCCCGAGCGGCCGATGCCATCCTGACCCTGGACTTGTAGTTCGTCTTGCATTTTTCGTTCTCTTCACCGCCTGGCCTGAGCCCGGCAAGGAGTTTTCATGCCTTCTGACATCTCATCCCTGTTCCAGGACGCCTGCATAGACAGGCGGGTCTACACCGATCCATCCCTGTTTGAACTGGAGCAGGAACACATTTTCGCCAAAGTCTGGCACTACGTCGGGCATGAGTCTCAGCTCACGGCACCGGGGCAGTACATCAGCCTGGATGTGCTCAATCAACCCGTCTTGGTCATCCAGGGCCAGGACGGGATCAACCGGGCTTTTTTTAACCGTTGTCCGCACCGCGGCGCCCAGCTGACACGCCAGGCCTGTGGGCACGCTGAACAACTGGTCTGCTCCTACCATGCGTGGACCTTTGATACCTGCGGTGCGCTGCGCGGTATTCCCATGAGCAGCGGTTATGAGGCGACGCCCGTGCAGGATCGCGCCGAGCAATGGGGCCTGACGCCGGTGCCCAGACTGGAGAGCTACGCCGGATTCTTGTTCGTCAATCTGGATCGCCAGGCGCCAGGCCTGGAGCAATGGCTCGGCGTCAATGCCGGCAATCTGCTCAATATGGTGGAGCGCTCTCCCAGCGGCCTGATCGAGCCATTCGGCGGCGTGTTCCGAATGACCCAACGCAACAACTGGAAGATTTACCTGGAAAATCTTCATGACGGCGCTCATGCCTTGCCCACCCATCAGTCCTCGGTCCTGCCAGCTCGCCAGACCAGCACGCTTACACAGGATCCCTGGAGCAAACTGCAGGCCGACATCGTCAGCGCCAATGGGCAAAGCCCCCGAAAAATGGCGGCCCTTTCCGTGAACTGCTTCGAACTGGGGCACAGCGAGATGTTCGGTTTCCGCGAGAGCCGCCCGGACACCGCGCAGCAGCAAGAATATGAAGCCCAGCTGCGTCAGTTTCATGGCGCGCAGAAGGCCGAAGACGTGCTGCACACCGATAGGCACATCGCCCTGTTCTACCCAAATCTGTCCGTCACGCCGAACTGGATGCAACTTCGGGTCATCACCCCCATCGCCGTCAACCAGACCCGCGTGGATACCCATAGCTTTCGTCTGGTGGGCGCCTCGGACGCCGTCAACCGCCGGATTATTTCCTTTGCCAATGCCGTCAATTCGCCCACGTCGCTGATACGGGCCGATGACCTGGAAAACTTCGAGCGCATCGAGTCCGGCCTGCGCGTCCAGGAACGCCGCTGGGTCAGCGCACATCGGGAGCAGTCCAAGGAAGAGCAGCCGGTTGGGCCTTCTCACGCGATGAGCGAGCGCTACGTGCGCAACCAATTCCATGCCTGGAAAAACTATATGGAGCACGCCGAATGAAAACCAGTTCAAAAGAACAGGTGCTCGATTTTCTGCACACCGAAAATCAGTTACTGGATGAGCAGCGCCATGAAGAATGGCTGACGCTTTTCCACCCCGATGCACACTATTGGATCCCGGCGCAGGCTGGGCAAAGCGACCCCTTGCTGCATATTTCTCTTTGCCATGAGAACCTGGAACTGCTCACCATGCGAATCGCACGGCTGCGGCATCCGCAGGCGCACGGACTCGCCCAGCCTATACGCACCTCACGCATGCTGTGCAATGTGCGTATTTCCGAACAGGATAACGGCGCAATTCTGGCCAGCGGACATTTCCTGGTGCATGAATGGCAAGGAGAGCGGCTGCGTCAATTTGCCGGTCAAGTCGACTATTCGTTACGGATGGGCCACGAACTGAAGATCACGCAGAAAAAGATCAGCCTGGTCAATGTCGAAGCCCCTTTCGAGGCCATCCAAATCCTGTTGTAAGACCCCCACCCTCTTTACCACCAAGGATGCCGCATCATGATCAAGAAAACGCTCTGCGCGCTGGCTGTTGTCAGTGCCTGTCCCCTGGTTCAACCTGCTGTCCAAGCGGCCTCGTTTCCACAAGGCCCCATTACCATCACGGTTCCTTATCCTCCCGGTTCGGCCGCCGACACAACCGCCCGGCTGGTGGCGCAGGGCATGGCCAAAGAACTTCAGACCAGCATCATTGTCGAGAACCGGAGCGGTGCAAGCGGAGCTATTGGAACGGCGGCAGGAGCCCGGGCCAAGGCGGACGGCCACCACCTGACCCTGATCGCCTCGCCCGCCGTCATGACCATGCTGCAAATGAAACAGCCGGGCTTCGACCTGGAGCATGACTTCGCCCCCATCGGCGCGATCAACGAGTTCTTCAACACGCTGGTGGTGAACAGCAAGCTGGGCATCGCCGATTTCGAGCAATTCAAGCAATACGTGCAGAAACACCCTGGCACATTCAATTTTGCGACCGCCGGCAACGCAACTCCATCCGACTATGCGGGGCGTCAATTGTCCAGAAAGCATGGGCTGAATATGACGTTCATCCCCTACCAGGGCTCCACGCCAGCCATGCTATCCATCGTCTCCGGCGAGTCCGACGGCGCCATCATGGTTGCTGGCCCTGCCATCCCGCACATCCTCTCAGGCCAATTGACCGCGTTGGCCGTCATGGCCGAGCAGCCGCTCAAGGCCCTGCCCCTGGTTCCACCCAGCAAAGCCAGCGGCGTGGATATCATCACCAGCGGGTGGACAGGATTGGTAGCCCCCAAAAATACGTCCGCCGATCGCATTGAAGTTTTGAATCAGGCACTAAACAAGACCTTGCAGTCCGACACCCGGCTGCAAGAGACTATGGATACCTATGGGGGTGTCTTACTGCCCGGCACGCCGCAACAACTGAACCAACGCATCCGCGATGAAATCCAGCAGCTCAGGCAAGATATGCAGACGCTGTATCCGCCTTCATAACCAGTTTGCCCGGGGTACTTCGGCACTTTGCAGGGCAGGCTGATGTCCAGTCCTAAAATAGGTTGACAGGTTTTCTGCCTGAAAAACGCCTGATGCACCGCATCAGGCGTTTTGTATTTCAAAGCGGTATGCAGTCTTGCCTGCTTATAGATGTGCACCGATTGACGCTCCTTCAGTAAGGGGAAAAAGTGTCAACGTAATTCAGGACGGGTCAATGCAGCGCTAAAAAAACCGACTGTCTGTCTCTAAACAATCGGTTTCAGGTTTAAGAATGTACGGTGCTTAACCGCCGCAGCCGCCGCAGCATGCGCCATCTTCACCGTGTGCGGGCTTGGCAATTTGATAACCTGCCCGCTCAACCGCCGCATGCAGATCTTCCAGTGACACCTGGGTTTCATCAAAACGTACCGAAGCCTTCGCGTTCTCAAACGAGGCATCGGCAGCTTGCACGCCCTCTAACGCCGCCAAGGCGATGGCCACTTTATCGGCACATTCAG
>NZ_JBQEKA010000133.1:0-4990 GCF_052103615.1 Kerstersia sp.
CCATCATTTTAGGATCAGCTGGTCTGATCGCCGTCTATTCCCCTGCTTCGCCCATGACCTCTCCCCGCCGCGCCGACCTGTTTTCTTTTCTTGCCTCACGCTCAGGCGCCAGGTTCCAGGCGCATCTGGCTGCCTTGCTGTTCGGCCTGAGCGGCATTTTCGGCGCCCTCATTCATGCGGATGCCGTCACCATTACGTTCGGGCGCGCCTTATTCGCCTGCGCCGCCCTGGCCGGGTTTTCCTGCTGGCGCGCCAACACGCGGCGCCAGCGCCTGCCTGCCCGTCAATACGCCTGGCTGCTGGGCAGCGGCGCGCTGCTGGCCCTGCACTGGATCACGTTCTTTATTTCCGTCAAAACCGGCGGCGTCGCCATGGCCACCCTGGGCTTCGCCAGCTTCCCGGCCTTTACCGCCTTGCTCGACCGCGCGCTTTTCCGCGAACGCATCGGCCAGGCCGAACGCCTGTTGCTGGCGCTAGTGAGCCTGGGCCTGATACTGGTGACACCCTCTTTCCAGAGCGTGGATCAGGGCACCATCGGCCTGCTCTGGGGCGTGGTTTCCGGCTTTTCCTTTGCCTTGCTGGCCGCCTTCAACCGCCGTGCCGTCCGCGGCCTGCCCGCCATCCAAGTGGCTTTCTGGCAAAACGCGGCTGTCACGCTGCTGCTGGCGCCATTCTCCGCGCTGCCTCTGCTGACGCTAGGCGGCGCGGACTGGCTCACCCTGGCTTTGCTGGGCGTGCTCTGCACCGGCTTGGCGCATGGCCTGTTCGTCGCCAGCTTGAGCCGCCTCAGCGCCCGCAGCAGCGGCATGATTATTGCGCTGGAACCGGTCTATGCCATTGCCGGCGCCTGGTGGTGCTTCGGCCAGCAGCCGTCGGCGCGCATGCTGGCTGGCGCCGCCCTGATCCTCTGCGCCATCTTGCTGGCCGCCGGCCATCAGGCCGCCGAGCCGCCGCCAGCCTAGCGCTAACGGCAGCACCGGCACCAGCACCGGCGCCTCAACGGCGCTTGGACCCCATCAAGGAACCCAGAATACCGCGCACCAGGGAATTTCCCATGGACCGCGCGGTGCTTTTAACAACACTTTGCACCACGCCATCGCGTTTGCCGCCGCGCGGGCCGGTCGAGCCGAACAGCAAATCATTGACGGCCTTGAGCATGGGGTTGTCCGCCTCATCCTCCTGCGGCGCAGGGGCAGCAGTTGCCGTCTTGCCGGCCTCCGCGGCCGCCGGCGCGCCAGCGACCGAGGCCACGGCGCGGGCGGCCAGAATTTCATAGGCCGACTCGCGATCGACCAGCTGGCCGTAGCGTAAATCCATCTGCGACGCCAGCCGCAAGGATTGCCGCTGCGCCAGCGGAATCGGGCCGATCTGCGAACCCGGCGCGCCTATCCAGGCGCGCTGGGTCACGCCAGGGCGCCCCTGCTCGTCCAGCAGCGACACCAGCGCTTCGCCCACGGCCAGCTCGGTAATAGCTGCTGTGATGTTCAGGCCGGGATTCGGGCGCATGGTCTCCGCCGCCGTGCGCACAGCCTTCTGGTCGCGCGGCGTGAACGCGCGCAATGCGTGCTGAACCCGATTACCCAGCTGCCCCAGCACGGTTTCGGGAATATCACTCGGGTTTTGCGTCACGAAATACACGCCGACGCCCTTGGAACGGATCAGGCGCACGACCTGCTCGATTTTTTCCAGCAAAGCGGCCGGCGCATCGTTGAACAGCAAATGCGCTTCATCGAAAAAGAACACCAGGCGCGGCTTGTCGAGATCCCCGACTTCCGGCAAGCGCTCGAACATCTCCGCCAGCAGCCACAGCAGGAAAACGGAATACAGGCGAGGCGACTGCATCAGTTTGTCCGCCGCCAGGATATTGACGATACCGCGTCCCTGCGCATCCGTGCGCATCAGGTCAGCGATATCGAGCATGGGCTCACCGAAGAACTGTTCCGCGCCCTGGCTTTCCAGTGTCAGCAAAGCCCGCTGGATGGCGCCAACCGACGCGCTGGACACATTGCCATAGCGTGTGCGCAACTCTGCCGCCCGGTCCGCCACGTTTTGCAGCATGGCGCGCAAGTCCTTCATATCGAGCAGCAGCAGGCCTTCATCGTCCGCCACCCGGAATACCAGGGACAACACCCCTTCCTGGGTCGCATTGAGGTTCAGCATGCGCGCCAGCAGCATCGGCCCCATATCGGAGATCGTGGCGCGTACCGGATGGCCTTGCTCGCCGAATACATCCCAGAGTTCGACCGGGCATGCGCCCCATTGCGGCTGCGGCAAGCCCAGCTTTTCCAGCCGCGCCAACAGTTTGGGCGAAGGCTCCGCGCCTTGCGCCAGACCGGTCAGGTCACCCTTGACGTCAGCCATGAACACGGGCGTGCCCAGGCGTGAAAACGCTTCAGCCAACACCTGAAGTGTCACGGTTTTTCCGGTGCCCGTGGCCCCGGTGATGCAGCCGTGACGGTTGGCGAGTGCGGGCAGCAAGCGGACTTCCGTCTCGGCATTGCGTGCAACAAGAATCGGATCGGCGCTCATGGCATTTTCCCTGGAAGAAAACAAAGCTCAGTGTAGGGCTTTCCTGCAAGCACTGTTGCCCTCTTTCCCCTCTTTAACATCAGATGATCCTATTTTTCATGACAGGCCAACAGAGGCAGCAACAGGTTTTCGGTGACCCAGGCCCAGGGACGCTGCTATGATTCGCCGGTTTTTCATCCACTGCGCCGCCACCGGCCCGCGCCGCAACTGCGGCATGGCTGCGATGGCACCGCCTGCCTTCCCGTGACCACAAGCAGCCAATCTGCCCCTTCCCAAGTTTCGTCCCCGCCCGAGGGCGGCCTCAAACGCGAACTCAAAGCCCGACACCTGTCCATGATCGCCATCGGCGGCTCGATCGGCACAGGCCTGTTCGTGGCCTCGGGCGCCACGATCTCCCAGGCCGGCCCTGGCGGCGCCCTGCTGTCCTATATGCTGATCGGGCTGATGGTCTATTTCCTCATGACCAGCCTGGGCGAACTGGCGGCCTGCATGCCGGTGTCCGGCTCATTCGCCACCTACGGCGCGCGCTATGTCGATGACGGTTTCGGCTTCGCGCTGGGCTGGAACTATTGGTACAACTGGGCTGTCACGATTGCGGTGGACCTGGTTGCCGCGCAGCTGGTGATGGCCTATTGGTTCCCGGATATCCCCGGCGTTCTCTGGAGCGCGCTATTTCTCTGCCTGCTGTTCGCGCTCAACTATCAATCCGTGCGTGGCTTCGCCGAAACCGAATACTGGTTTGCCGCCATCAAGGTTGTCACGGTGCTGTGTTTCATTGGCGCCGGTTTTCTGATGGTGCTGGGCATTCTCAAGGGCGGCGAGCACAGCGGCCTGGCCAACTGGACCATCGGTGACGCGCCATTCGCGGGCGGCGTGGCAACCATGATAGGCGTGGCCATGGTGGTGGGTTTCTCGTTCCAGGGCACGGAACTGATCGGTATCGCCGCCGGCGAATCGGAAGATCCGGCGCGCAACATTCCGCGCGCCGTGCGCAAAGTTTTCTGGCGCATCCTGCTGTTCTATGTCCTGGCCATTTTCGTCATCAGCCTGCTGATTCCCTATACCGACCCGCAATTGCTGCGCAACGATGTGTCGGACATCAGCGTCAGCCCCTTCACGCTGGTCTTTGAAAAAGCCGGTCTGCTGTCAGCGGCGGCGGTGATGAATGCCGTCATCCTGACGTCCGTGCTGTCGGCAGGCAACTCGGGCATGTACGCCTCCACCCGGATGCTTTACAACCTGGCGCTGGAGGGCAAGGCACCGCGTATTTTCGCCCGCCTGTCCGCCAATGGCGTGCCGCGCTATGCCCTGCTGGCGACCGCGCTGATCGCCGCGCTTTGCTTCCTGGCCTCGATTTTCAGCCCCAGCGCGATCTACATCTGGCTGCTCAATGCCTCCGGCATGACTGGCTTTATCGCCTGGCTGGGCATTGCCATCAGCCAGTACCGTTTCCGCCGCGGCTATATGCACCAGGGGCGCGACCTCAGCCTTTTGCCTTAGCGCGCCGGCCGGTTCCCGTTCGGGCCCATCTTCGCTTTCGTGCTCTGCCTCATCATCACGCTGGGGCAAAACTATGAAGCCTTCCTCAACGACCAGATCGACTGGCTGGGCGTCGTCGCCACCTATATCGGCCTGCCGCTCTTCCTGCTGATCTGGCTGGGCTACCGGCTGGTCAAGGGCGGCCGCTTCGTGCGCCTGGACGAAATGACCTTCCCGGATTCGCTGTCCGGCCCTGCCCCGCGCAAGCCGGAATAAACGCGGCCGCAGCGGCGGCAAGCGGCGGCAAAAGGGGAATGTCCGGCGCATTCCCCTGCGGGCAGCAGCCGGATTTGCCCCCTGAAGCCCCAAGCAAGCTAAAATCGCCGTTCTTTCCGTTTTTTTCCTTTATTTAGAGCACTATGGCCGGACACAGCAAGTGGGCTAACATCCAGCACCGCAAAGGGCGCCAGGACGCCAAGCGCGGCAAGATCTGGACCAAGATCATCCGTGAAATCACTGTCGCCGCACGCGCCGGCGGCCCTGACCCGGCCACCAATCCCCGCTTGCGTCTGGCCTGGGACAAAGCCACCGACGTCAATATGCCCAAGGACAATATCCAGCGCGCTATCACGCGCGGGGCCGGCGGCGGTGATGGTGCCAACTACGAGGAAATCCGCTACGAGGGCTACGGCATTGGCGGCGCCGCCGTGATTGTCGATGCCATGACGGACAACCGCACCCGCACCGTGGCCGAAGTCCGCCACGCCTTTGCCAAGAACGGCGGCAACCTGGGCCAGGAAGGCTCGGTGGCCTTCATGTTCAAGCACTGCGGCCAGTTCATTTTTGCCCCGGGCACGTCGGAAGAGCAAGTCATGGAAGTGGCGCTGGAAGCCGGTGCCGAAGACATCCAGACCGACGATGAAGGCGTGATCGAAGTCATCACCGCGCCGGGCGACTACGCTGCCGTGCGCGATGCGCTGCT
>NZ_JBQEKA010000134.1:0-4912 GCF_052103615.1 Kerstersia sp.
CCGGCCCCGGCCGCCACGGACACGCCAGCCATCGCGCCGCAGGGCCATACCCGCAGCAGCGACCGCTACCTGGAAGCCGCCAGGATGGCCTGGCGCGCCATGCGCGCCCACAAGCTGCGCACCTTCCTGACCATGCTGGGCATCATTATCGGCATTGCTTCCGTGGTGTCTGTCGTCGCCCTGGGCGAAGGTTCGCGCCAGCGCGTGCTGGCCGACATCAGCGCCATCGGCACAAATACGCTGGAAATTTTTTCCGGCCGCGGATTCGGCGATGAGCGCTCAGGCCGCATCCGCACCCTGCTGCCCGGCGACGCCGACGCCCTCGCCCAGCAGCCCTATGTGGACAGCATCAGCCCGCTGGTGAGCAGCAGCGCCAGTCTGCGCTTTGGCAATACGTCCGCCAACGGCCAGATCAATGGCGTCAACGAACAGTATTTTCGCGTCAAGGGGCTGCGCATTGCCGACGGGCATGCCTTCAATGCCGCAGCGGTGCGCCATCTGGCGCAGGAAGCCGTGATCGACCAGAACACCCGCAACACCTTGTTCGGCGCCCATGCCGATCCCATCGGCCAGGTCATTCTGCTGGGCAATATCCCCGTGCGCGTCATCGGTGTCACGGCCAAGAGCGATTCCCCCTTCGGCAACAGCGAGCAACTCAATGTCTGGGTGCCGTACACCACCGCCATGAGCCGCATTCTTGGACAATCCTATTTGCGCAATATCACGATACGCGTGGCCGATAACATCTCCACCACTGCCGCCCAGCAAGGGGTGGAAACACTGCTGGCGCGGCGCCATAAAGCGCAGGATTTCTTCATCGTCAATACCGACAGCATCCGCAACACCATTGAAAGCACCAGCGCCACCATGCGCCTGCTGATCTCTGCCATCGCCCTGATCTCGCTGGTCGTGGGCGGCATAGGCGTCATGAACATTATGCTGGTCTCCGTTACCGAACGCACGGCGGAAATCGGCGTGCGCATGGCCATAGGCGCACGGCGCAGCGACATCATGCAGCAGTTCCTGATCGAGGCCGTTTTGGTCTGCCTGTTCGGCGGCATTCTGGGGATTCTTGGCGCCCTGGGCATAGGCGTCCTGTTCTCGCTGTTCAGCACAGGGTTCTCCATGGTGTTTTCGGCCATGTCCATGGCGGCGGCAGTCGTCTGCTCCAGCGTGGTGGGTATTGTGTTCGGCTACCTGCCCGCACGCAGCGCCGCCAACCTGGACCCTATCGTCGCGCTTTCCAAAGGATGACCATGCCTGCTCCCTTTTCCGCGCGCGCCAGCCTGGGCGCGCTGACGCTGGCCGTGCTGCTCACCGGCTGCGCGCTCCGCACGCCCTACACCCCGCCTGAGGCAGCCATTCCTGGCGCCTGGCAAAGCGCCGATGCGCCCCCGGTCGAACTGGCTGCTGCCGGGGATGCCGCGGGCTGGTGGCAGCAATTCCAGGATCCGCTGCTGGACCGCTGGATTGCCGATATTCTGGCGCGCAACAACGACCTGGCCAGCGCCGGCCTGAAGACCCAGCGGGCCCGCCTGCAGGCTGGCCTGAGCGCCGATGCCATGCGCCCGGCGCTCACCGCCGACGCCAGCAGCAGCCTGAGCCAGGATCTCGATCACGGCCAGGAAAGCCGCCATAGCAGCGCCCGGCTGGGTCTATCCTATGAATGGGATATCTGGGGCCGCCTGTCCGCCCGCGACGCCGCCGCGCACTGGGAAGCGCAGGCCGCCGACGCCGAACGCGAGGCCGTGCGCCAGGGCCTGGTCGTCACCGCCGCATCGCTGTACTGGCAAGCGGGGTATCTCAATCAGCGCCTCGCTACCAGCCAGGCCAATATCGTCAACGCTCGCAAGACCCTGAAAATCATAGATGCCCGGCATCGCGCAGGCGCCGCCAGCGCGCTGGATCTGGCCGAAATGACACGCAGCCTGGCCGCGCTGGAAAGCACGCACGCTCAGTTGCTGCAAACCCGTGACGAAACCCTGCGCGCCCTGGCGCTCTTGCGCGATGCGCCGCCCAGCACGGATCTGCCTGTCCCCGAACAGCTGCCGGAAATCGGTCTGCCCAGTCTCGCGCCCGGCCTGCCCGCCACGCTGCTGGCGCGCCGCCCGGACGTGCAGGCCGCCGAACGGCGGCTGCGCAAGAGCTACGCCAGCGCCGATGCGACCCAGGCCGACTACTACCCGCGCCTGTCGCTGACAGGCACACTGGGCACCAGCAGCAGCGCCTTGCTCAATCTGCTGTCGAACCCCATCGCCACGCTGGGCGCAGGCCTGAGCCTGCCCTTTCTGCAAGCGACAGAAATGCGCCTGAACCGGGAAATTGCCGCCACCGACACAGAATTGGCCATCATCGGGTTCCGCCAAACGCTGTATCAGGCTTTTGCCGAGGTGGAGAATGCCTTGTCAGCCCAAACCCGCTATGCCACGGAAACCGGGCAGCGCCAGCTCGCGCTGGATGCCGCTCGGCAAACAGAGCAATTGCAAGACGTCCGTTACCAGGCCGGCGCGGTGGACCTGAAAACCCTGCTGGACGCTCAGGATGCCCGCAGCAGCAGCGAAACCTTGCTCTGGGAAGCCCAGCTCAATCAGCGCATCAACCTGCTGAAACTCTGGCAAGCCCTGGGCGGCCCGCCAGAACACGGATCAGGGGCGGTGTGAGGCGGGCTGGGCGGCCGTGTCCGGCACCTCCTCCATCAGCTCATTGTCCAGCGCGCCTTGCACCATATCCTCAGTCACACGCAGCTCCACCCCGGTCGGTGACATCTGCGATGCGGCCGCAAACGGCGCGGCAGGCGCCGGGGCCGGGCGCTCTTTGCGGCGCCAGATATACAGCGCCAGCATCGCCAGATTCAGCAGCGCGAATGCCCAGAACAGGCCGCCGGCGCCCATCCAGGTCATCATCGGCGCAATCGCCAGCGGACTCAGCACCGAACCCAGCGAGTTGATCAGCAGCAAGCCCTGAATCATGCGCACCAGCGCATCCGCCGTGGCCCGGTCAGCCGCATGGCTGACTGACACCGGATAAATGGCAAACACGCCGCCGCCCAGCAGGAACAGCAGGATGGACAGCAGCGGCAAAGAGGCCGGCAGCAACACGATGGCCAGCGACAGGATCGTGCAGAAAATACTCAGCGAAATCAGCACGACCTGCCGGCTCTGACGGTCAGACCAGCGCCCCACGGGATACTGCAACACCATGGCGCCAAAAATCGTGATGGCCATCATGCTGCCAATATCCCCCACACTCAGGCCGATGCGCTGCAAATACAGCGGCAGCAAGGTGTAAACCGCCGCAATCGCGACGCCCGAACCAAAGCAGCCGATCACGCCTGTGGGCGACATGCGCAGCAAGCGATGCGGCGGCAGCGGTTCGACGCGCTCCACAATGGGAGACACGCGCGGCAGGATCACCATGGGCATCACCGATAGGGAGGCCAGCATGCCCGCCACCATGAACGGCCCGGCCGCGCCGGACGCGTCAACCACGCCCAGCATGGCCTGGCCCACCATGCCCGCGCCATACAGGGAGATCATATATACCGCCAGCAACCGCCCGCGCAACCTGGGGTCGGCCGCCATCAGCAGCCAGCTTTCAACCACCAGAAACACGCCCACCGTCGCCCAGCCATTGACCAGGCGCAGCAACGCCCAGCCCCAGGCATCCAGGAACAGGCCCTGCAGCAACACCGTGACGGCGATCAGGGAGGCAAAACTGCTGTAGGCGCGAATGTGGCCGATGCGGACGATCAGCCTGTCATTGAACATGGCCCCCAGGGTGAGGCCGATAAAGTAGGCGGAAGAAACTATCCCGACCACGATGGCGGATTCACCCGCCGCATCCAGCCTGATCGAGGTCAGGGAGGAAATGAACCCGTTACCGATACAGATGATAAACAGGCCAAGTAAAGGCGCCAGCGCATTGGCCAGCAGTTGCCGCAACATACAAACCTCGGTAGCCGGCCGCCGGGCCGGAGGAATACGATATGCGCATAGGCGGAACGGCGCATATCGCCGGCCGCCGCACCCTGGGTTGTGTCCTGGGTCACTCCGCTACTGCGCCCGTATAGGGAGCGGACGGAATTCTACTCCCAAGGCCTGCGGCCGTCCGGCGCGCCGATAAGGACTGTCGGCAATGCGACACAAAAACGGCTGGCGGCAGGCTTGCCCCCCGGCACCAGGCGGGCGCAAAAGGACAGAGACGGACAGGAACGGATGGGAACGGACGAACCATCCGGCCCCGAAAAAAAACCGGCCCCCGAAGTGATTCGGGGGCCGGTTTTTTGCAGCCGGCGGGCCTGCCCGGGCAAGCCAGGCAAAGCCCGCCGCTCAGGGCAAGCGGGCTCAGGCGACCTTGGGCTCGCCGTCCAGGCCGAAGGCCTTGTGCAGCGAACGCACAGCCAGCTCCATATACTTGTCTTCAATCACGACCGAGGTCTTGATTTCGCTGGTGCTGATCATGCGAATGTTGATGCCTTCCTTGGCCAGCGTTTCGAACATCAGCGCAGCCACGCCCACATGCGAACGCATGCCGATACCGACGATGGACACCTTGCAGACCTTTTCATCGGTCAGCACTTCACGCGCCTTGATGGCCGGCACCACTTGCTTTTCCAGCACCTGGCAGGCGCGCAGCAGTTCATTGCGGTTGACCGTGAAGGAGAAGAGCGTGGTGCCTTCGACCGATTGGTTCTGGATAATCATATCCACGTCGATCCCGGCAGCAGCGACCGGGCCCAGAATGGCCGAGGCCACGCCGGGGGTGTCGGGCACGCCGACCAGGGTGATCTTGGCCTCATCGCGGCTGAACGCGATGCCTGAGACAACGGCGGATTCCATTTTTTCGTCTTCCTCGAAAGTAATGAGCGTGCCCGAATGCATTTCTTCGTCGAGCGGAATAAGGGGATCGGTAA
>NZ_JBQEKA010000135.1:0-4818 GCF_052103615.1 Kerstersia sp.
AATCGAAGCCGCGGATGGCTATGCGATAGCCTTCAACGCGATGTTCGACCGCATTCTTAACCCGGCACGCGGGCGCGTCGGCGGCGCTGCTGGTGAGGCAGGCTCGGTGCAGCTCAGCGATGGCACGCGGCTGAAGGGCAAGGGGTCGCGGGTGGAAGTGCCGGACGGCTTGCGCATCATGCTGGCCTTACCTGGCGGCGGCGGGTATGGTGATCCCGCCGGGCGCGCTGGCGAGCAAGTCGCCAGCGATGTGCATAACGGCTATGTCGCGCCGGAAACGGCGCGCAGCGTTTACGGTTTTCGCGGTTGAGGCAGGGTTGCCGCGTTCATCGTGAGGGCTGTGACGGCAGTGCGGGCCGTCTCTAGGCCCGCGTTGTGTGAAGATGCCATGGCCGGTTTGCGCCGGCCATGGCCCTGTAAGGAAGCATGCATGATGGAAATGAAAGTGGCGGACGGAATGCCTTTGTATATTGCCGATGCCGAGGTGGAGCGGATTCTGCGCGCCGGGGATCTGGCGCCAGTGCTGACGCGGGCGTTTTTGTCCTGGCGTGATGGCCAGGTCAATATGCAGCCGCGTTTTCGTACCGATCAGGATGGTTTCCGGCTGGTCAGCATGGGGGCTGTCATGCCGGCGCTGGGGTATGCCGGCGTCAAGGTATATAGCCATGTCGCTGGCCGCCTGTGCTTTCGCATCATGCTGTTTTGTACGCGGACAGGGGCCATGCTGGCGACGGTCGAGGCCAATGCGCTGACCAAGTTCCGGACGGCAGCCTGTTCTGTGCTGTCGGCCCGCCGCTATGCCGATCCCCAGGCTGATACCTTGGGCCTGTTCGGGCTGGGCCCGGTCGGCTATGAGCATGCCTTGCAATTGAGCCGCGCTTTTCCTTTGCGCCGGATTTTGCTGTGTGATCCGCGTGCCGGAGAAACGCTGCGCGCTGCCCTGGAGCGCGATACGGGTGTGCGGGTGGCGCTGGCAGATGCCGATGCCGTGGCTCGCCAGTCCAATATCATCGTGACGGCCACCCGGTCGCTGGTGCCGGTGTTTGATGGCGCTTTGCTTCGTCCAGGAACGTTTGTGGCGGCCGTGGGTTCATGCCTGAAGCATGCCAGGGAAGTCGATGCTGTGACGGTGGCGCGCGCTGGCGTGGTGGTGCTGGAGTGGCCGGAGCAGACTTTGCAGGACACCGGGGACTTATTGCTGTTTGACGATCAGGCGGCATTGCGCGCCAAAGTGGAAAGCCTGGCGGATATGCTGGCGGCAGGGCAGGCGTCAGCCTACGAGCCTGAGCGGATCGTGATGTATAACGCCGTCGGGGTGGCGCTGGAAGATATTGCGGCGGCCAGTATGATCTATGAAACGGCGTTGGAAGCGGCCTGACCAAGGAATTAATGACGGCTTGCGCAGGGCGGGCAGGCAGTGATTTTCTTGTATGTCGTCGGATCACTTAAAATACAGGCAAGCGTATTGCGCCGCTGGCGCAGAAGACCTTGTCCGGGCCTGCAGGCTACTATTCACTCAGACGTCTTGCCAGGCGTTCCGCTAACTTTGATCCAGCGTCTATGAACTTTCCAAGCACACCGCGCAAACGAAGCCGCAGCCTCACTCAGGAGGTTGTGCTGTCCCTGACCCGGCAAATCCGCCAGGGGGAGTTCCCGGTGGGCAGCAAGCTGCCCACCGAGTCGGAGCTGATGCAGCGCGAAGGCGTCAGCCGCACTGTCGTGCGCGAAGCGATTTCCAAATTGCAGGCCGCGCGGCTGGTAGAGACGCGGCATGGCATCGGCACGTTTGTGCTGGATCTGCCCGAGGCCGCGCATGGCGACATCAATCTGGATGTCAGCCTGGTGACCTTGCTGGATGTCATGTCCATTCTGGAATTTCGCATCAGCATCGAATCCGAGGCCGCGGGGCTGGCGGCGCAGCGCCGCACGGCAGATGATGTGGCGGCGATGCGTGCCGCGCTGGATCAGTTCGATCTGGACAGCGATGCGCGCAGCGAGGGCAATGTCGAAGCGGATATTGCCTTTCACACGGCCATTGCGGTGGCGACCGGCAACCGTTATTTCTCCGATGTGCTGAAGCAGCTGGGGGCGGCGATCATTCCGCGCAACCGCATTAATGCTGTGCAGCGCACGGCGGAAGCGCAGCAGGAATATCTGCGGCAGATCAATGGCGAGCATAAGGTCGTGCTGGCGGCCATAGACCGCCAGGATGCCGAGGCGGCGCGGGCGGCGATGCGCACGCACCTCAGCAATAGCCGGGAACGCCTGCGGGCGGTGTGGGAAAACATGGTCGATCATCAAGACGCAGGGACAACAGGCGTGTTGTAGGACGTCTGTATTGTCAAAGTAGAAGAGGGCCGGTCAGTTTGACTGCGGCCCTCTTTTTTTACGCCATCATCGCTTAACTATCTGCATAAGGGTCTCTACCTAGCTTGTCTTTCATCTCCTATATTGTATGATGACATATCTCTATGTTGTTGTAGTACATCCTTGTGGCCCGATTATTGGAGAAAGCTGTGACCACCCCTTTGGAACTTAAAAATATTCTTTCGCAGGGTTTGCTGTCGTTTCCGCTGACGGATTTCGACGAGCAAGGCAATTTCAATGAAAAGTCGTATGCCGCCCGGCTGGAGTGGCTGGCCCCCTATGGCGCCAGCGCCTTGTTCGCCGCTGGCGGGACTGGCGAACTGTTTTCCATCAGCGGCGACGAATACAGCGGCATCATCCGCACCGCCGTGCAGGCTGGTGCTGGCAAAGTGCCTATCCTGGCAGGCGTGGGCGGCCCGACGCGCACGGCCATCGCCCAGGCTCAGGAGGCCGAGCGCCTGGGCGCGCATGGCATCTTGCTGCTGCCGCATTACCTGACCGAAGCCAGCGAAGAAGGGATTGCCGCTCACGTGGCCGAGGTATGCCGTTCGACCCGTATCGGGGTGGTGTTCTATAACCGGGCCAACTCGCGCCTGAGCGCCGAATCGCTGGAAAAACTGGCGGATGCGCATCCCAACCTGATTGGTTTCAAGGACGGGGTAGGCGATATCGAGCCCATGGTGCGGATTCGCCGCAAGCTGGGCGATCGTTTCACTTATCTTGGCGGCTTGCCCACGGCAGAGGTTTACGCGGCGGCTTACAAGGCCATCGGGATTCCGGTGTACTCGTCGGCGGTGTTCAACTTCATTCCGCAGACAGCGATTGATTTCTACAACGCGCTGGCGCGGGGCGACGACGCCTTCACGACGCGTCTGATTGATGATTTCTTCCTGCCTTACCTGGATATTCGCAACCGCAAACAGGGCTATGCCGTCAGTATCGTGAAGGCGGGCGCCCGTCTGGCGGGGCATCCGGCAGGGCCTGTGCGCACGCCGCTGACGGATCTGGAAGCCGAAGAAGTCCAGGCGCTGAAGGCGCTGATGGATAAGGTCGGCGGCAAGTAAGCGGTTTTGTGACGGGACGGAATCATGACGATGATCGGTAAGATGTTTATCGGCCATCAGCGCATTCTCGGTACGGCGGGGGGCCAGAAGGCCGTTAACCCCGCCACCGGCGAAAATCTTGAGCCGATGTTCGGATTCGGTTCGGATGCTGATGTAGAACGGGCCGCGGCGCTGGCGCAAGCGGCGTTCGATGACTATCGCAGTCTGCCGCTGGCGCAGCGGGCGCAATTCCTCGATGAAATTGCCAACCGCATTCTGTTGCTGGGCGAGGATTTGCTGGAGCGGGCCCATGCGGAAACCGGCCTGCCCCTGGCCAGGCTGACTGGCGAGCGCGGCCGGACGGTTGGGCAGTTGCGCCTGTTCGCGCAGGTGGTGCGTGACGGGCGCTTTCTGGCAGCCAGCGTCGATCCGGCAGAGCCGGAGCGCAGCCCCTTGCCGCGCAGTGATCTGCGTTTGGCGAAAATGCCTTTGGGGCCCGTGGCGGTGTTTGGCGCCAGCAATTTTCCGCTGGCGTTTTCAGTCGCCGGGGGCGATACGGCATCCGCCTTGGCGGCGGGGGCGCCGGTCATTGTGAAAGGACACAATGCGCACCTGGGCACGTCGGAACTGGTCGGGCAAGCCATCGCCGAAGCCGCGCAGGTGACAGGCATGCCGGAAGGCGTATTTTCTTTGCTGTTTGGCGCGGGCACTTCCTTGGGCAGCGCGCTGGTGTCGCACCCCGCGATCAAAGCTGTCGGTTTTACCGGATCGCGCCAGGGCGGGCTGGCGCTGGTGCGCCTGGCCCAGGCCAGGCCGGAACCCATACCGGTATATGCGGAAATGAGCAGCATCAACCCGGTCTTTCTGTTTCCCCGGGCATTGGCCGAACGGGGCGCGCAGCTTGGCCAGGCGTTTGTGGCGTCGCTGACGCTGGGGTGCGGCCAGTTTTGCACCAACCCCGGCCTGCTGATCGCGCCTGCCGGGCCTGGTCTGGATGCCTTTCTGGCATCGGCGGCGCAAGCGCTGGCAGCGCATCCGGCAGGGGTAATGCTGACGGCGGGCATTCAGCGCGCCTATGACGAGGGCGTTGCCCGCCTGGCGGCAGCCGCGCAAGTGCAGTGTCTGGCGCAGGGCCAGGCTGCGCAGGCGCAGACGCCGCCACGGGCGCAGGCCATGTTGTTTGCCACCGATGCGGCAGGCTTTCAGGGCAATCCGGCCCTGCGCGAAGAGGTGTTCGGGCCGGCGGGGCTGGTGATTCGTGTTCAGGACACCGGGGATTTCGTCACGGTGGCGGAACAGCTGGAAGGGCAGTTGACGGCGACTTTGCTCATGGATGAAGCCGACCATGCCGCCGCCAGGCCGCTTGTGCCTATCCTGGAACGCAAGGCTGGCCGCTTGCTGGTCAACG
>NZ_JBQEKA010000136.1:0-4291 GCF_052103615.1 Kerstersia sp.
AGGGCAGCATCCGCTATCAAGGCAAGGAAATCGTCAACAGCCGGCTGGAAGCGCGTGTGCAGCAAGGCCTGGCGCTGGTGCCGGAAACCCGCGCCCTGTTCAGCACCATGAGCGTGCGCGACAACCTGCTGCTGGGCGGCTACCGGCTGCGCGGCTCGCTGCTGCACCCGCGCCCGGCGACCCAGGGCCTGGAACAGGTATTCGAGCTGTTCCCGCGCCTGCGCGAACGCCAAAGCCAGCTCTCCGGCACGTTGTCCGGCGGCGAACGCCAGATGCTTGCCATCGGCCGCGCCCTGATGGGCGAGCCGCAACTGCTGATGCTCGATGAACCCAGCCTGGGCCTAGCGCCACTGATCGTGAAGGAAATTTTCCGCATCATCGAACAGTTGCGCGCCACCGGCGTGAGCATTTTGCTGGTCGAACAGAATGCCCGCGCCGCGCTGGAAATCGCCGACTACGGCTATGTGCTGGAAACCGGCGACGTCGCCCTGCACGGCCCGGCCTCCGAACTGGCCGATGATCCGCGCGTGGCCGAAACCTATCTGGGCACCGCCCATCATTGACGCCTGGCTGCCGCGAATACATCTCTTACCGCACCGGCCAGGCCGGCGCACAGGAAGGAAAAATCATGTGGGAATATGAACCGCCACTGCGCGATATGCGCTTTGTCATCGACAACGTGCTGCAGGCCCCTGCCTCATGGGCCGCCATGCCTGCCTTTGCGGACCTCGATGGCGATACCGCCGCCCAGGTGCTGCAGGAAGCCGGCCGTTTCGCCAAGGAAGTCCTTCTGCCCATCAATAGCCCGGCCGATCTGCAAGGCTGCCGCTGGCAGGACGGCGCCGTCAGCACGCCGGATGGCTACCGCGCCGCCTATGCCGCTTTCTGCGAAGGCGGCTGGCCGGCACTCGCCTGCGACCCGGCCTGGGATGGCCAGGGGCTGCCGCAGCTGCTCAATGCCGCTTTCTATGAAATGCTGACGGGCTGCAATCACGCCTGGGCCATGTACCCCGGCCTGGCGCATGGCGCCTATGAATGCCTGAAGGCCCATGCCACGCCCGAACTGCAGGAAACCTACCTGCGCAAAATCGTCAGCGGCGAATACCTCGCCACCATGGGGCTGACGGAATCCCACGCTGGCAGCGACCTGGGGCTGCTGCGCACACGCGCCCAGCCTGTCGGCGACATGGGGCCTGGCGCCGAAGTCCGCATTAGCGGCAACAAAATCTTCATTTCCGGCGGCGACCAGGATCTCACTGAAAATATCGTCCACCTGGTGCTGGCGCGGCTGCCCGATGCCCCCGCAGGCAGCCGCGGGCTGAGCCTTTTCCTGGTGCCGCACATCCTGCCCGACGGCAGCCGCAATGGGGTGGGCTGCGACGGGATCGAAAAGAAAATGGGCATCAAGGGCAGTGCCACCTGCGTGCTGTCCTTCGAAGCCGCCACCGGCTGGCTGATCGGCGAACCCAATCGCGGCCTAAACGCCATGTTCGTCATGATGAATGCCGCGCGCCTACAGGTCGGCATGCAAGGCCTGGGGCACCTGGAACTGTCCAGCCAGAATGCGCTGCGCTATGCGCAGGAACGCCAGCAATCGCGCGTCCGTTCCCGGCCCGACGGCCAACCCGCCAGCGCCGCCGACCCGATCGCACTGCATCCGGCCATGCGCCGCACGCTGTTATCGCTCAAGGCGATGACCGAAGGCCTGCGTGTGCTGTCATATTGGACCGGCGTGCAGCTCGATGAATCCGAGCAGCACCCCGACGACGCCCGCCGCCGCAGCGCGGGGGCCCGGGTGGCGCTGCTCACTCCCATCGTCAAGGCCTATCTGACCCACCATGGCCACTACGGCGCCAATGCCGCGCTGCAAATCTGGGGCGGACATGGCTATGTGCATGAATACGGCATAGAGCAAAGCGTGCGTGATAGCCGCATTGCCATGATTTACGAAGGCACCAATGAAATCCAGGCGATCGACCTGCTGCAACGCAAGGTGCTGACGCCGGAGGGCGGCCTGGCGCCAGCTTTGCTGGACCTGCTTGCCGAACTGCGCGCCGACGCCAACGCTGCCGCCGCCTTGCCTGCCCTGGCTGCGCAGGCCGCGACCCTGACGCAATCCATCCAGGCGTTCGAAGATGCCACGCGCGCGCTGGCCGCAGGCGCGCTGCAAGACCCGGAATGGCCGCTGCGCATTGCCGATGATTACCTGCATGCCGCCGGCCTGCTGCTGATGGGCTGGGCCTGGCTGCGCAGCGCCCGCACCGTCCTGCAACTGCCCGCCAGCGAACAGGCAGACCCCTGGTATGCCGCCAAGCTGGACACCTGCCGTTATGGCATGGAATGGCTGCTGCCGGAACTGGCGCTGCGCCTGCAACGGGTCAGCACACGGCAGGCGGCCCTGCCCTGGCTGCCATCCTGCTGACGCGGGCGCCTCGGGCTCCATTATGATTATGGCCATGGATACCCTCAATCAAGATGCCGCCGAGGATCAGGAAACCCTGGACCTCAGCTGCCTGCAGCATGTTCTCGGCCACCAGCTCGCGCTGGCTGATGTCCCGTCGCGCAAGACATTTTTCAAGCATATCGGCAAGCCGCTGGATTTGCGGCCGGCCGAGTTCTCCATGCTCCTGCTGATTGCGCACAACCGCAACGTGACGCAAAAACAACTGGGCCAGGCGCTGGCCATTCCTGCGCCCAACGTCACGACCATGCTGGACCGCCTGGCCCAGCGCGGCCTGCTGACCCGGGAGCCGAATGCCACCGACCGCCGCTCCGTGCATATTGTCCTGACCGCCGACGGCGAAACCCTGGCTAGCCAGAGCCATGATATTTCACTGAAAATGGAACGCCATCTGCTGCGCCATCTCAGCACCGCAGAACGCGCCATGCTGCGCGAACTGCTGCATAAAGTCGCGCAACAGGAAAATCTGCCTGCCTGACTGCGGGCAAGGCGGTTCCTGCGGCAAACACCCCGCGCCCGCCCCAAAAAAACAATTTTCTTTCTCCCTGCCCTCCGATAAAATCGGCTTCCGCCATAGCCTTTCCTCTTCGGAGACTGCGATCGCATCCTTGGTTCCCGTTCAAGCGTTTCCTGCGGTAGCAGCGCATCGTGCCCATCATCCCCGATAGGCTGCTGCATGATCTGGAACATCAAGGCTGGACAGTGTCAGACGACATCATTCCAGCGGAACTGGCACATCGTCTGCTGACAGAAGGAAAACACCGCTGGGAAACCGGTCTGTTTCATCCCGCCCGCATTGGCCGTTCGCTGATGCAGCAACGCAATACGGACATTCGCGGCGACACGATCTGCTGGCTGGAAGACACTGACCCGCACCCTGCCTGCATAGACTTCCAGCACTGGTTCAATGAACTGCAAACCCTCCTGAACCGGTATTTCTTCCTGGGCCTCAAACGCCTGGAATGCCACTATGCCCGTTACGGCTCCGGCGCGGGCTACGCCAGGCACATAGACCAGCATCGCGACACCAGCTACCGGAAAATTTCCATGGTGCTGTACCTGAACGATAGCTGGCAAGCCGGTGACGGCGGCGAACTGTGCATTTACGATCCTGCCGGCCCGGACACTGAAATCGCGCGCATTGCCCCCCTGATGGGCAGGCTGGCCCTCTTCCGTGCCGACACCATTCCCCATGCCGTCCTGCCCTGCCAGCGCGCGCGCTGGTCGCTAACCGGCTGGTTCCGCACCGACGACGACAATCTCTGACGCCAGAACGCGGATCACACCTTGCCGCAAAAAGCATGGCACTGCCTCCTGCCAGGGCGTGCCCAATCGCTGCTGACGGACCTCGACCAAAGCGCCAGGCCTGGCAGCACCTTCCCATGCCGCCCACCCAACCCGATTGCCGATATTTTTTTCCTCAAACCGAAAAAAACTTTGACACACCAAAAAAACGTCGTATAATTTAATTCTTCGCTCGACGCACAACGAAAATATCGAAGTCAGTCGAACAAAGCATGGGTTGTTAGCTCAGTTGGTAGAGCAGCGGACTCTTAATCCGTAGGTCGTAGGTTCGAACCCTACACAACCCACCAGATTTTGAAACGGCCTGTAGAAATACAGGCCGTTTCATTTTTCGGCGCCAGCGATTCCCCAAGCTCCCGCGCCTCATGCTGCCGCTCCGCCCCAACCGGGCCGGCACACTTTCCGAATCGTCTTTCCGAACCGTTATCCCACCGCATGCCGCGCCGTTTTTGGCGCCGCCGACGATACCGGTTCGCTGTCAGCCACCCGCTTTTTTGCATGATCCGTCCTCTGGGCGGCGTTCTC
>NZ_JBQEKA010000137.1:0-4015 GCF_052103615.1 Kerstersia sp.
ATTTTGTTGTCCTTGCTGATCAGCACCATCCTGACCCTGGCGGTAACCGGGCTGGCGGCGCGCTGGATGAGTGACGCCGACGGCAAGCGCGCGGCGGGAGACGCGCATGACTGAGACGGCAGAAGGATGGCTGGCTAGCCTGACGGCCTCGCCGTTGCCAGGCGTCACGCTGACACTGTGCGCTTTCCTGGTTGCGCAATGGGCGCACAATCGTCTGGGCAGGGCGCCCTGGGCCAATCCGGTGGCGATTTCCGTGCTGATCGTGGCCTCTATCCTGGGGCTTGCCGGGATTCCCTACGAGGTTTATTTCGACAGCGCGCAGTTCATCCATTTCCTGCTGGGCCCAGCCACGGTTGCGCTGGCGGTGCCGCTGGCGCGGCTCTGGCCCAGGCTCAAGCAAGCCTGGCGGCCGCTGACGGCAGGCTTGCTGGCGGGGTCTGTGGTCGCCATTGGTTCCGGCACGACGCTGGTGCTGATGATGGGCGGAGATAAGGTGCTGGCCATGTCTATGGTGCCTAAATCCGCCACCTCGCCGATTGCCATGAGCGTGGCCGAACACCTGGGCGGGCTGCCATCGCTGGCGGTCTCCTTTACGCTGGTGGCTGGCATGATAGGCGCGATTGCCGGGGTTTCTGTTTTGCGGCTCATGCGCATGGAGTCTTCCGTGCTTGGCGGTTTCGCGCTGGGCGTTGCGTCACATGGCATCGGCACTGCGCGAGCTTTTCAGGTATCCATGGAAATGGGCGCTTTCGCAGGCCTGGGCATGGGCCTTAATGGCATTGTCACGGCCGCGCTGGCGCCGTGGATGGCGCCCGTCATCATGTGGCTGTTCGAATGAAGGGCGCGCAGACGAACGGCGCGTGCCTGCCCGGCGCAGACCTGCCGCCCGGGCAGGCGCTGACAGACGCGGCGCGCATGCGCCAGGCGATGCTGCAGGCGGCGCAGGCGGCAGCGCGCGGCGAGGTGCCGGTCGGGGCGGTGATTGTCGATGCCGAAGGGCGGGAACTGGCCTTGGGCGGCAATCGCGTCATTGGGGATAATGACCCGAGCGCCCATGCGGAAATCGTGGCCTTGCGGCTGGCTGCTGCCGGCCAGGGCAACTACCGTTTACCCGGGGCGACGCTGTACGTCACCCTGGAGCCGTGTGTCATGTGTGTCGGCGCCATCATGCATGCCCGTTTGGCGCGGGTGGTATTCGGCGCGAGCGACCCCAAGACAGGGGCCTGCGGCAGCGTGCTGGATTTGCCTGCGTGCACCAGCCTGAACCATCACACAGCAGTGCAGGGCGGGGTGCTGGCGGAGGAATGCGGCGAGCAGTTGCGCGCTTTTTTCCGTGAACGCCGCCAGCGTCAGAAAATGCAGCAGGAGCAGGAAAAATGAGGCATGACAACGGCTCGCGCGCCATTTATGTGATGTCCCCCGCCGGGGCAATCCGGGATCCGGCCGTGCTGGCCCGGGGCGTTGAGCATCTGCGCGCCCTGGGCTTCACGGTGACGCTGGATCCGGCCGCGGCGGGGCGCTACCAGCGTTTCTCCGGTACCGATGAAGAGCGGCTGGCCGCCTTCGAGCGGGCCAGGTTGCAACCGGCGGAGATTGTCATGGCGACGCGTGGCGGTTACGGCCTGAGCCGGCTGCTGCCGTACCTGGATTGGGCGGGCTGGGCGGCGAGCGGCAAACGTTTTGTCGGATATAGCGATTGCACGGCATTCAGCCTGGGATTGCTCGCGCTCACCGGCGCTGGCAGCGATGCCGGGCCTATGGTGTGCGGTGATTTTGGCGCGGCGGAACCCGATCCGCGCATGACGGCCAGTTTTCTGGCGGCGCGGGAAGGCGCGGCCTTGCTGGCGGATTTCGCGCCGCTGTTGCCTGCGGGCGGCGCCCATGGCGCCAGCGCGGGCGCCTTGCGCTGCGAAGGAACGCTGTGGGGCGGCAACCTGGCTTTGGTGGCCTCTTTGATCGGGACACCTTATCTGCCGGTCGTGCCCGGCGGCATCCTGTTTCTGGAAGATATCGGCGAAGCGCCTTTCCGGGTGGAACGCATGCTGAGCCAATTGCTGCACGCGGGGATCCTGGCGCAGCAGCAAGCCATATTGCTGGGCCGTTTCACTGAGAGCGGTGACCCTGCCAGGCAGGACGGCCATGATATGGCGCAAGTGTTCGATTGGCTGGCTCAGCAAGTGGATACCCCGCTGATCGGCGGCCTACCGCATGGCCATGTCCCGGAAATTCTGACGCTGCCCGTAGGCGCACGCGTCCGTTTCGAACTGGAACCCGGGCGCGCCCGTTTGATGCGTGCCTGAGCCTGGCGGGCAGGGGCACGAGGTGCGTTTGTAAGCCGCGCTTGGTACACTCCCTGTTTCCCCAGGCATTTCCCCCTGGCGCCAGGCGGCGTCTGCCTGGCCTGTACGGCAGTAAGGCAGGCCGCCAATCCGTTTCTTCTCATCCCTTATCGTGATCTCTACAGCCAATCTCACTATTCAGTTCGGCCCGAAACCCCTGTTCGAAAACGTTTCCGTTAAGTTCGGCGATGGCAACCGCTATGGCCTGATCGGCGCGAACGGTTCCGGCAAATCCACCTTCATGAAAATCATCGGGGGGGATCTGGAGTCGAGCGCGGGCAATGTGACGCTGGATCCGGGCATGCGGCTGGGCAAGCTGCGCCAGGATCAGTTCGCATTCGAAGATGTCCGGGTGCTGGATGTGGTCATGATGGGCCACGCCGAAATGTGGCAGGCCATGAGCGAGCGCGATGCGATCTACGCCAACCCGGAAGCGACCGAAGAAGATTACATGCGGGCCGCTGACCTGGAGGCGCTGTTCGCCGAATATGACGGTTATACCGCTGAGGCGCGCGCAGGGGAGCTGCTGCTGGGCCTGGAAATTCCGGTCGAGCAGCACAATCTGCCCATGCGCGAAGTCGCCCCCGGCTGGAAGCTGCGCGTGCTGCTGGCGCAGGCGCTGTTTTCCGCGCCGGACGTGCTGCTGCTCGACGAGCCGACCAATAACCTGGATATTCACACCATCCATTGGCTGGAAGAAGTGCTCAACGGTTATCAGAGCACCATGATCATCATCAGCCACGACCGCCACTTCCTGAATCAGGTTTGCACCCACATGGCTGACCTGGATTACCGTGAATTGCGCATTTACCCCGGCAATTACGATGATTACATGCTGGCTTCGGCGCAGGCCCGCGAGCGTGTGATGGCGGCCAACAGCAAGGCCAAGGAACGCATTACCGAACTGCAGGATTTCGTCCGCCGCTTCGCCGCCAACAAGTCGAAGTCGCGCCAGGCAACGTCGCGCCTGAAGCAGATCGACCGCATCAAGGCCGATACGGTTGAGGTCAAGCCGTCTTCGCGTCAGAACCCGTACATCCGCTTCGAGCAGAACAAGGTCATGCACCGTCAGGCATTGACGGTGGAAAGCATCACCAAAGCCTACGATCAGCCGGTCATTCAGCCGTTCTCGGCCATGGTTGAAGCGGGCGAGAAAATCGCCATCATCGGTGCCAACGGCGTGGGTAAGACGACCTTGCTGCGCATGCTGGCCGGTGACCTGGCCCCGGACCGCGGGACAGTGAAGTGGTCTGAAAACGCCGATATCGGCTATATGGCGCAGGACGTCTCCGACCAGTTTGATACGGATCAGCAGCTCTTCGACTGGATGAGCCGCTTCCGCCAGGCCGGTGATGAAGATCAATCCATCCGTTCCGTGCTGGGGCGCCTGCTGTTCTCCAGCGATGACCTGCCCAAGAAAGCGCGCGTTCTGTCGGGCGGCGAGAAAAACCGCATGACCTTCGGCCGCCTGATGCTGGGCCGTCACAACGTCTTGCTGATGGATGAGCCGACCAACCACCTGGATATGGAATCCATCGAATCGCTGCAGCTGGCGCTGGAAAAATTCGAGGGCACCTTGATCTTCGTGTCGCATGACCGCGAGTTCGTGAGCGGCCTGGCCACGCGCATCTTCGAAATCCAGGAAGGCGGCCAGATCAATGATTACCGCGGTACCT
>NZ_JBQEKA010000138.1:0-3315 GCF_052103615.1 Kerstersia sp.
CACGCTGGCGCAGCAGCGCGCCGATGCGATGGGGCAGGTCATGCCGGAATTCGAAGCCTGCGTGGCGGATGAACAGGATCAGCCGCTGCCGGATGGGACTGCCGGAGAGCTGTTGCTGCGCCCGCGCCAGCCGTTTCTGGTGGCGACCGGGTACTTCGGCATGCCGGACAAGACGGTAGAGGCCTGGCGCAACCTGTGGTTTCACACGGGTGACCGCGTGGTGCGGGATGCCGATGGCTACTTCCGGTTCCTGGACCGCATGAAGGATGCTATCCGCCGCCGAGGGGAAAATATTTCCTCTTTCGAGGTTGAGCAGGTGTTGCAATCGCATCCCGCCGTGGAGGCGGCAGCGGTGTACGCGGTGCGCTCGGAGCTGGCGGAAGACGAGGTGATGGCCGCGCTGCTGTTCAAGCCCGGGCAGCAGGCCAGCCCGGAGGCCTTGCTGGATCATTGCCAGCCGCGCATGCCGTATTTCTCGGTGCCGCGCTATGTACGCATTCTGGCTGTGATGCCGCGCACCGAGAACGGCAAGATCCGTAAATTCGGTTTGCGTGAAGAGGGCGTGACGGCAGACACCTGGGACCGGGAAAGCGTGGGGTATCAGGTGTTGCGCTGAGCCGCAGGACGGCTGGCGAGCCATGCCAGCAGCAGGAAATAAAACAATAAGTCCACCAAAGAATCCACCAAAGAAGAAGGAGAGGAGACATGAATCAGACAGCAATCCCCGGCCTGTCCGGCCTATCCGGCCTAGCGGCAGGGAGGCAGCCATGAGCAGCTTGGAGACTCAGGAAAAGTGGGCCGCCAGCGGCCAGCCCGGCGCTGAGGATGAAGCGGCGCGCAAGCGGCGCACGCGCCGTGTTGTCTTGGCCTCGGTGGCGGGCAATGCGATGGAGTGGTATGACTTCTTCATCTATGGCACGGCGGCGGCGCTGGTGTTCGGGAGTTTGTTCTTCCCCAAGGGAACCGACCCGATGCTGGGGACGATGGGCGCGTTTGCCGGCCTGGCGGTAGGCTTTCTGGCGCGTCCCCTGGGCGGCATTATTTTTGGCCATATCGGGGATCGCTATGGCCGCAAGCTGGCGCTGGAATGGACCTTGGGCATCATGGGGGCAGCAACCTTCCTGATCGGCCTGTTGCCGACCTATGATCAAGCGGGTATCTGGGCGCCTGTCGCCATGGTGATTCTGCGCGTTTTGCAGGGGATGGCGGCAGGCGGCGAATGGGGCGGCGGCGTGTTGCTGATCAGCGAAGCCGTGGGCGGCAAGCGGCGCGGTTATTTTTCATCGTTCAGCCAGCTGGGCGTGGCGGGCGGCTTCGTGCTGTCTTCCGGGGTATTCATGCTGGCCCAGCAATTGCCGCAGGAGGCTTTCATGAGCTGGGGCTGGCGTGTGCCCTTCCTGTTGAGCATCATTATTTTCGGTGTGGGCCTGTATATCCGCAAACGCATTCCTGAAAGCGAGGCGTTCGTGCAGGTCAAGAAAACGGCCAAGCGCGGCATGCCGGCTGTCGAGGTGTTCCGCCGCTATCCGCGCCAGGTGTTTACTGCCATGGGCTTGCGCATGGCGGAAAACGGCGGCTCGTATATGTTTCTGGCCTTCGCGCTGGCTTACGGCAAGTTTCTGGGGATTTCCAATGACATCATGCTGGGGGGCGTGCTGCTGTCCATGCTTATCGAATTGGGCACGCTGGTCTGGTTCGGCCACCTGTCTGACCGTATCGGGCGCCGCACCGTCTATCTGATCGGTTCGGTAGGTTTGATGCTGGTGGCTTTCCCGTTCTTCTGGCTGTTGCAAACCAAAGAGCCCCTATGGATTTTCCTGGCATTCTTCCTGGGCAATACGATTTGCCATGCTGCCATGATAGGGACGCAGCCCGCGTATTTTGCCGAGCTTTTCCCGGCCGAAGTCCGTTATACCGGCCTGGCGCTGGGGCATGAGCTGGCATCGGTACTGGCTGGCGGCTTATCGCCATTGATTGCGATGGCATTGCTGCGCAGCTATGAGTCTGCGACGCCAGTCGCGATTTATCTGCTGTGCCTGGCGGGGATCACGGTCGTGACCCTATTGTTGACCAAAGAGCCGGAACGGCAGGAGTAAGCATGACACAGAGGCGAGCGCCGGGCATTGTCGGAACCGGGGAAACAGCGTTTTTGCGCCGTCCCGGCCCGGATTGCAGTACGGCGGGTTTGCTGGCCAGCGCCATCGAGCGCGCGCTGGCGGATGCCGGCCTGGCGCTGGCGGATGTGGATGGTCTGGGCGTAGCTTCGTTTACCCTGCGCCCAGACCGCGCCATCGACCTGGCCTGGCACTTGGGGCTGGGCCTGCGCTGGTGCATGCAGGATGAAATGGGCGGGGCCAGCGCCATCAATCTGCTGCGGCAGGCCTGGCTCGCGCTGGAGGCGGGCCAGGCGCGCACCATCGTGCTGGCGGCGGGGGATCATTTTGCCGGGGCGGATTTCGCCGCGCTGGTGAATGATTACAACACCAGCGCCAGGGATTATCTGAGCCCTTTAGGCTGCCTGGGCCCTAACCCCTTGTTCGCCATGCTGACGCAGCGGCAGATGGCAGCGCATGGCTTGAGCCGGGAAGATTACGGCGCATTGTGCGTGGCGCAGCGCCGCTATGCGGCGCATAACCCGAACGCGGCCTACCGGGAGCCTTTGACATTGCAGGCGTATCTGGAGGCGCCCATGGTGGCGCCGCCGCTGGGGCGGCTGGATTGCGTGCCGGTTGTCAGCGGCGCGACAGCCCTGGTATTGCAGGCGCAGCCGCAGGGGGTAAGCGTCAGGCTGCTGGCGCAAGGCGCTGGCTATAACCTGGACCAGCAAGAGGGGGATGGCTTGAGCACTGGTATTGCCAGCTTTGCGGCAGAGCTCTGGACACAGGCCGGGTGCCAGCCCGGCCAGATGGATGTCGTGGGCGTGTATGACGACTATCTGGCCATGATTCTGGCGCAGATGCAGGATCTGGGACTGGTGTCGGGCCATGGGCTGCGCGATTTCATTGCGCAGCGGCTGCTCAGCGGCGCCTTGCCATTCAATACAGCGGGCGGGCAGTTGTCGGCAGGGCAGACTGGGGCGGGGGGAGGCATGCATATTCTGGCCGAAGTGGTGCGCCAGCTGCTGGGCCGGGCAGGGACGGGCCAGGTGGCGGGCGCCCGGCTGGGCGTGGCAAGCGGTTACGGCATGGTGCAGCAACGTTATGGCATGTGCGCCAATGCCGTGGTGCTGGGCCGGGAGGTATCTTGATGGCAACCCAAATCTTGCAGGTTTTCGAATGCCAGTCTTGCGCTCACCGGGTCTATCCGGCGCGTTTG
>NZ_JBQEKA010000138.1:3325-4055 GCF_052103615.1 Kerstersia sp.
GGGGGGCCAGCAGGCGGTCCAGGCTGGGCAGGGCGAGGTGCTGGCCTGGACCCGTCTGGCGCAGCCGGACGGCAGTCTGGCCATTATTGCGACGGTGCGTGTTCTGCCTGCTGGCCCTGTGCTGGTGGCGCGCCTGGCGCAGTTGCCGCAGCAAGTGGGCGCGCGGGTGGCCTTGCAGGCGCGAGAGCTGGGCGGGCGGCTGCTGCCCTGGGGCGAATTGAGCGGCCCGTGCGGAAACCGTGATTAAGCAGGCGTGCCCGCCAGCGCTGCTTCGCGCATTTGTGTGGGCGTGACGCCATGGCGGGTGCGGAAGGTGCGGGCAAAATGGGCCGGGCTGGAAAAGCCGCAGCGCCAGGCCACTTCCGCAATGCTGTAGCGTTGCATGTCGCGGCGCTTCAGCAGGCTGGCGGCTTGCGCCAGGCGCCGCTCCAGAATCAGTTGCGAGACGGTGCGGCCTTCCGGCTCCAGCAGGCGGTTCAGGTGGCGCAGGGTGATGCCGGTGGCCCTGGCTACATGCCCGGCATCCAGGGCGTGATCGTGCAATTGATTGTCGATATGGCTGCGTGCGGCCTGCAGATAGGTCGCGCGCAGCGCGCTGCTGTTGCCGGTATCACCGGCCAGCAGGCTGCGCAGCAGCTCGCCGGCCTGCTGGTGCAACTGGTCTGCGTCTATGCTGGCCGGTTGCGCGAAAGCATTCGCAGCCAGCCGGCGCAGGGCCGTGTTGAGCACG
>NZ_JBQEKA010000139.1:0-4037 GCF_052103615.1 Kerstersia sp.
CAGGATGATGGCGCCTGGCAATAGCTGGCACGGCACGCTGGCCTGGTGCCTGCTGGCTTTGATTGCTGGCCATATTGTCATGGCGGTATGGCACCGGGTGGCGCGGCGTGATGCCGTCATGGCCCGGATGTTTGGCCGCCAGCGTTGACGTGCCGCAGGGGGGATACGGCAAGCGCCTGAATGGCTGGCCGGGCGGCGGTTTACTGCCGTGTGCCGGGGAATTCCGGCCCGGGTGTCAGGTGCCGGGGGCCGTCTCCGTTCCCGGGCCATGACGGTCGATATGCCCCAGGTCGCGGCCCGGATCCAGCCGGTCGCGCACCAGCTGCTTGAGCGTTTTGGCTTCCGGGAAGCCATGATCGCGCTTGCGGTCCCAGATCAGTTCACCCTCATAGTGAATCTGGAAAATGCCGCCTGTTCCAGGATGCAAGGCGACGGCGCCAAGCTCGGTGCTGAAAGTGGACAGCAGCTCCTGCGCCATCCAGGCGGCACGCAACAGCCAAAGGCATTGGGTGCAATAGGTAATCGCAATCTGCGGGCGCGGCGCGGGCGGGGTGGCTGGTGTGTCAGCGGGGGTCGGAGCAGCGGCTGGGGACATGGTGGCAGTGGCGGTTCAGAGGGGCGTAAGCGGCAGCGGTGAGCGGCAACAGCAATAAGTGGCAGCGCTTAGCTCCACAGGACGGGCTGGCGGTGTGCCAGATGCGCAATCATGATGAAACAGATCAGTGCAGCGGCATAAGCCAGAATTTTGCCTTGGCGCGTGCGCGCCCGTTTGAGCGCGAAGGAACCCAGCACGATATACAGGACAACCAAGCCGATCTTGAGCGCCAGCCATGGCGTGCTCAAAGGGTTGAGGGCCAGTACCGTGGCCAGGGTGACGGCGCTGACCAGCAAGACGGTATCGATGCCATAGCTGAGATAGCGCAGCGCGGGGCGCATCATGCCGGGGCGGCCCAGCAGCATGGCTGCGCCGCGGCCCATGAACAAACAGCCGCTGAGGACGACTGCGCCCACATGGATGCTGCGCCATAGCAGATAGGTGCTATCCATGATCAGCCGTCAAAGATTCAATCTTCCAGGCGCCGGCGGAACACCAGCTTGTCGGCGCTGGAGGCCGACGCATCGTAGGCATAGCCTTCGCTGGCGAAGCCGCGCAGATCGTCCAGCGTTTTGGCGCGGGTGTCGATCGCATGCCTGGCCATCAGGCCGCGCGCGCGTTTGGCATGAAAGCTGATGATCTTCCAGACACCATTTTTCCAGTCCTGGAATACGCATTGCACGATGCTGGTATTCAGGGTCTTTTGGTCCACCGCCTTGAAATACTCTTCCGAGGCCAGGTTGATGACCGGGCCGCCGCTGCTGGCTAGCTGCTCTTGCAGCGCCTGGGCAATTTGCGCGCCCCAATAGGCGTAGAGGGTTTTGCCTTTGGCGGTCGCCAGGCGGGTGCCCATTTCCAGCCGGTAAGGGCGCATCAAGTCGAGCGGGCGCAGCACGCCGTAGAGGCCGCTCAGAATGGCCAGATGATTCTGCGCCCAGTCCAGGTCTTTGGCGGCCAGGGTTCTGGCATCCAGGCCTTCATACACGTCGCCGTTGAAAGCCAGGATAGCCTGGCGCGAATCCGCTTGGGTGAAGTGCGGTTCCCAGCTGGCATAGCGTTCATGATTGAGTTCGGCCAGCGCTGGGCTGAGCGACATGAGCCCGGCGATATCGCCGGCAGACAGTTGGCGCAGCACGGTAATCAATTCAGCGGCTTGCAGCACGAAGCGCGGCTGCGTGTGCGGCAGCGCGGGCAGGGCGCTGTCATAGTCCAGTTTCTTGGCGGGGGATAGCAGGAACAGCATGGCGTCTCCAGAGAACACAGAAGTGAGCGTAGCATAGCTGCCCCAATTTTCCCTGGCTGGGCAGGCTTGTCAGGGGGGAATCGCTCTGCCGGGCGCGCGCCATGCAAAACGCCAGCCGGGCGGCTGGCGTTTTGCTTCGTGCCCAGGCGGCGCGGGCCTGGCTTGGGGCTGACTTGGGCCTGGCTTATTGCTGGCGCAACGGCGCCAAGGCCTTGGTCCAGCGCAGCAGTTCGTCCAGGGCGGCGCGTGCCGAACCGGCATGCTGCTCATTGCCGATGAACTTGCCATCTTCGCCCAGGTGTTGCGGGAACATGGGCACCATCACCTGTTCCACCAGCGGAACCATTTTCAGCGAGGTCAGCAGGGTTTTGACATCCTGGACGGCGCGCAGGCCGCCGGAGGCATAAGCGTAGCTGACGAAGCTGGCGGGCTTGTAGTTCCATTCCTTGTAAACATATTGCAAGGCGTTATACAGGGCGGGCGGCGCCGTGAAGTTGTATTCCGGGGTCACGAACACGAAGGCATCGGCTGCGGCCACGCTGGCAGCCCAGCGGCGCGTGTGCTCATGCTCGTATTTTTGCATGACCGGATGATTGGGTTCGTCATAGACGGGCAATTCAAAATCGGCCAGATCGACCAGATGGGCGTCGAAGCCGCCATGTTCCGTGGCGAGTTGCTGGAACCAGGCCGCGATGGTCGGGCCGACGCGGCCGGGGCGGGTGCTGGAAACGATGATATGAAGGCGAGGTTTGGCAGACATGATTAAGCAGCGATATAAGTAAGGAGATCGTGGAGATCCGGCAGCGGATGACGAAAAGTCATGGCCTGTCCGTTGAACAAATCATAGCGCGGTCATGAGGGATGGTGAACAATCATGTTTTTCTGATTCACCGGGTCTAAAACTGCCTCTTATCCAGTATTGATGCGGGTTTTGGAGGGTTTTTATAGGGTGGTTTCAGATTTCAATCATGACTGAGAGTTCTATTTTGTGAACGATGATGGACTGCGTTTGCCATACTGGCGCCGGCCTGTGCTGCCCAGTGCTGCGCGGCACAGGCGCGGAAGCGGCCGGCGCAGGGAAAGAGGGCGCGTTGTAAACTGCGTCTGCCCTTTCTCAGCCTGCGCCAGCAATGGCGCGGGCGTTACGGCAATGCTTGTTTAGACGGCATTGCCGGATATTGAACGTATCCAACCTAATCAGGAGCCGCCATGTCGATCAAAGACCTTCATTCGCTGCCTGGTGTCACGGCCAGCCCGGATGCCGCTACGCGCGATTTCGTATTCAACCACACCATGCTGCGGGTGAAAGATATCGAGCGCTCGCTGGATTTCTATACACGGATCCTGGGCTTTTCCATGGTGGAAAAGCATGACTTTCCGCAAGCTGGCTTCAGCCTGTATTTCCTGGCGCTGCTGGCCGATCCGGGCGTCATGCCCGAGGATGCGCAGGCACGCCATGAATGGCGCAAGGCCCAGACGGGGATGCTGGAGCTGACGCATAACCACGGCACGGAAAAAGATCCGGCCTTTCAGTATCACGATGGCAATAGCGAACCGCGCGGTTTTGGCCACCTCTGTGTCACGGTACCGGATATCCGGGCGGCTCAGGCGCGTTTTGAAGCCTTGGACGTGCCGTTCAAAAAGCGTCTGGAAGACGGCAGCATGAAAGATATTGCTTTCATCAAGGACCCGGATGGTTATTGGGTGGAAATCATCCAGTTGACCCCTTTGCAGGCCTGAGGCCGGCGGTAGGCGGGGCGGCGGGCCTGGCCCTGTCAGGGCAGGCCGGGGCCGGGCGCCTCGGTTGAAGAGTGGCGGTACGCCTGTTCCGGTGGCCGCATGCTGCTTGTTGAATGCTGGAGATTGCGCATGCTGCGTTTTATTCATACCGCCGATTGGCAGATCGGCCGGGTCTTTTCGCAGTTTGAAGAGGACGACGCGGAAGCGCTGGCCGCCGAACGTTTTGCCGTGATCGAACGGATTGCGGCGCAGGCAACACAGTGGCAAGCCGATGCCGTGCTGGTGGCCGGTGACGTCTTCGATGCGCAGGGTGTGCGCGATAAAACGATTCACCGCATGTTCATGGCCATGGCAGGTTTCCGCGGCCCGTGGGTCATGATTTCCGGCAACCACGATGCTGCCTTGGCAGAGTCGGTGTGGTCGCGGGCGCGGCGCCTGGGGGCCGTGCCGGGCAATGTC
>NZ_JBQEKA010000140.1:0-4017 GCF_052103615.1 Kerstersia sp.
CGCCTGGCCTGGAAATGGAGCGCCATGCCGGTTCCGGTCCGCCGCACAAAATTACGCGAACGCGGCAACAGCAGCAGAAAGCCCACGGCCACCAGCAAATCCAGCACGCCTACCGTCACCATGGCCGAGCGCCAGCCGTACATATCCGTGAGAAAGCTCATGAATACCCGGCCCGCCATACCGCCAAAAGCCGTGCCGCCCACATACAGGCCCATGGAAAACCCAAGACCGCGCGGATGGGTTTCCTCTGCCAGATATGCCATGGCCACCGCCGGCACGCCCCCCAGCAGCAGCCCCACCAGCGTGCGTGCCGCCAGCAGCGCCGGCCACGACGGCGATAGCGCCGCCAGAATATTCAGCAGCGCCGCCAGCCCCATGGAGGCGAACATCAGCCCCCGGCGGCCCCAGCCTTCGGAGAGCGCCCCGGCAAACAAAATGGCGAATGCCAGCGTTGCAGTGGATAGCGATAGCGCCAGCGCGCTGACAGCCGGGCTGACACCGAATTCCTGGCTGAATTCCGGCAGCAGGGGCTGCACGCTATACAACAGGGAAAAGGTCGCGAAACCCGCCAGGAACAGGCCTATACAGATACGCCAATAGGCGCTGGAGCCAGGTTCGGCCCATGTCTGGGCCGGAGCAGGAGGAACTGGCGCGGCAGGCGCGGCAGCAAGAGTAGCTGCCGGTTCGGCAGCAAGAGTAGCTGCCGGTTCGGCAGGAGGACGGCTGGCGGGGGTCATGGGAGCACAACAGCAGACGGGCAACCCTGCCATTCTCTTCCCATTAATCTGCGATGTCCATCTGCCCTGCCCCTGCCGCAACAGCCCATCCCGCAGCCATGGCCGCCTCAGGCATCGGCCGGAATGCTTTTGCGCGCCTCGCGCCCCAGCCATTGCGTGGGCAACTCGCTGGTCTGCTTCATCTGGCGCAACACCACATGCGATTTCACATGGGAGATCGCGCCATTGGCCAGCAGGACATTCATGACGAAACTCGCCAGCTGTTCCAGATTGCGCGCCACCACTTTCAACAGGTAATCCGCATCGCCGCTCAGCAAATGCGCTTCCAGGATGACGTCATGGGTTTCGACCAAGGTCTGGAAAGCATGGATGGATTGCTTGTCGTGCGCATGCAGGCTGACATGCACAAAGGCGAGCACATCCAGGCCCAGGGATTTGCTATCCAGGCGTGCCGCGTAGCCATTGATGACGCCCGCTTTTTCCAGCGCTGTGCGGCGGCGCGAGCATTGCGAGGCAGACAATCCTATCTGCTCCCCCACCTCCTGATTGGTCAGGCGTCCATCCGCTTGCAGCATGCCGAGCAGCTTCCAGTCGTAGATATCCATGCTTCGCACCCTCCATTTTGGTAATAACCGGCCAGATATGCACAAATCATGCGCCAATCAGGGTTTCCATGCCAAAAGACGCACACACCATGCGCTTATCACGCACTATATTTTACTCCTATCCCCGCTAATACAACGACGGGCGAAGTCCCTACGAATCGCAATCCACCCCAAGGAGAAAAACCATGAGAATGCAGATCGGTGAGTTCCTGATCCGGCGTCTGAATGAAGCCGGCATACGCCACCTGTTTGGTCTGCCCGGGGATTTCAACCTTTCCTTCCTGGAGCAGGTCGAGGCATCCGGCACGCTGGAGTTCATCGGCAATTGCAATGAGCTCAATGCCGCCTATGCCGCCGACGGCTATGCCCGCACCGCAGGCATAGGCGCGGTGCTGACCACCTTTGGCGTGGGTGACCTGGGCGCCATCAGCGGCATTGCCGGCGCCTATTCCGAGAACGTGCCCATGGTGCATATCACTGGCGCGCCGCCTCTGCATTCCATCAACAGCCGCGCGCTGCTGCATCACACCCTGGCCGACGGCGCCTACGGCAATATCGGCCGCTGCATGGCGGAATTCACCGTCGCCCAGGCGCGCATTACACCGGCCAATGCCGTGACCGAAATCGACCGCGTGCTCAAGGCCTGCTGGCAAGAGCGCCGCCCCGTCCACCTGCAGCTCCCCTCGGACATTACCCACCTGAGCATCGAAACGCCGGAGGAACCGCTGGTGCTGGCCGACCCCGCCAGCGATCCCGGCCAGCTCGAACGCGCCGCCGCACGCATTTGCGCGGCCTTGCAGGAAGCCAGCCATCCCGCCATCCTGGTCGATGCCGATGCCGGCCGCTTCGGCGTCGCCGACATCATTCAGGAGCTGAGCGAAAAGTGCGCCATCCCGTGCGCGGCGCTGCCGCCGGCCAAAGGCGTGCTGGATGAAAGCACCCCGCTATACCTGGGCACCTACATCGGCGCGCCTACCCTCGAAGCCACCCGCCGCGCCATTGAGCAATCCGATTGCCTGATCGGCGTCGGCCTGCGTTTTACCGACAGCAGCACCTCGCTATTCAGCCAGCGTATCGCGCCTGAAGCCCTGATCGCCCTGCGGCGTCACGACCTCAGCATTGGCGACCTGCCCATGCCTGGCGTGACCTTGCGCGAAGTGCTGCTGCGCGTGCTGCAGGATATGCCTGCGCGCCCGGCCAAAACCAGCCATGGCGCCAAGGCGGCCAGCCACCCGGCCCCGGCTGCCGCCGCGCCAGCCCTGGATGCGACCGCACCGCTGACACATGCCACGCTCTGGCCGCGCATCCAGGCTTTTCTCAAGCCATGCGATGTCATCATCGGCGAAGCCGGAACGTCCAATTCCGCGCTGGGCGGCATGCGCTTGCCGGCAGGCGCATCCTATATTGCGCAACCCGTATGGGGCGCCATCGGCTATACCTTGCCGGCGCTCTTCGGCTCGCAGGTCAGCACGCCCTGGCGCCGCCACCTGCTGTTCATCGGCGATGGTTCGTTCCAGCTGACCGCGCAAGAGCTGTCCTCGATTCAGCGCCGCCAGCTCAAGCCCATCATTTTCCTGATCAACAACAAGGGCTACACCATCGAGCGCCTGATCCTCGGCGAGAACTCAGCCTATAACGATATTGCCGACTGGAACTACGCCGGCCTGCCGCAGATATTCGCGCCGGCTGGCGACGCGCTGACCTTGGTCGTCCAGGATGTAGGCGGGCTGGAACAAGCGCTGGCGCAAGCCGAGCAGGCGGATAAGCTGGTGTTCATTGAGCTGAAACTGCCCATGATGGATGCGCCGCCGGCGCTGCCGAAATTCGCCGGTATTTTTGCTGACTTCGACTACGGCGAATGCGGCCCGCGCAATCCGTCTGCCAGCCAGCCGGCGGCAGCGCAAGATGCAGCCGCGCAGCCTGCCGGCGGCACGCCCGCCAAACCGGCCAAAGACGCGCTCTGCCTGTAAGCCTGGCGCCGGAGGCCTGCCTCCGGCACCCGGCCATTTTTTATAAAAACAACAGGGGCCACTAGAATGGCCCGGTTTCGCCACGCCTGTACGGAATGGCGAAGAGGAGACTTTTCATGCAAGACACACAGGCAGGACAGGAACTCAAACGAGGCCTGAGCAATCGCCATATTCAATTGATTGCACTGGGCGGCGCCATAGGCACCGGACTCTTTCTGGGCATTGCCCAAACCATCCGGCTCGCCGGCCCCGGCGTCCTGCTGGGCTACGCCATCGCCGGTTTCATCGGTTTTTTGATTTTGCGCCAACTGGCGGAGATGGTCGTCGCCGAACCGGTGGCAGGCTCCTTCAGCCACTTTGCCTACAAGTATTTCAGCCCCTTCATGGGGTATTTATCGGGCTGGAACTACTGGGTCCTGTATGTGCTGGTCGGCATGGCCGAACTGACGGCAGCCGGGCTGTATATCCATTACTGGTTCCCTGACATCCCGACCTGGATATCCGCACTGGGTTTTTCCTGCTGATCAACGCCATTAATCTCAGCAGCGTCAAATCCTTTGGCGAAACCGAATTCTGGTTTTCCATCATCAAGGTCGCTGCCATCGTCAGCATGATCGTCTTCGGCCTATATCTGCTGGGCACTGGCAAAGCCGGCCCTGAAGCTGGCCTGTCGAACCTGTGGAACAACGGTTTCCTGCCCAATGG
>NZ_JBQEKA010000141.1:0-4015 GCF_052103615.1 Kerstersia sp.
AGTATCCTCTTATGCCCTTGCCCTGCGATCAAGGGCGTGTTCGGCGAACGCTTACAATTGAATTCGGGAAACCTGAAAATACTGGCCATGAACAACGGGCCAGCATACCCAGCACAGACCTCGTCTTTTCAGCGAAAGTACGGGACACGCCTATGCAAGTCATTGAGCAACCGCACAAGGCACGCATACTGCCTGCAGTGCCTCAGAATGACACGAATTATAGACATTGCGACATATCAGAACGCATTCCTGATATGTTAAGAATTGCCTATCTGCTGAGACAGATCAACCACTGGTAAACACCCATGATTGAGTGCCGCCGCGACCCTGGCCGCACTTTCCGAATCCAATGGGCTACCGGCCCGCTGCTATAGGCCGGCGCACACTCAAGCCTTGCGCTTGATCAGGCCCATTTCCAGCAATTTTTCGACCCAGCTCTTGCAGCCGGCATCAATATCCACCCAGCACTGCTCAAAAGCCTCTACCGGAGAATGGATAGGATCGTCGATTTCCTTGTTGCCTTGCCAGTGCGCCATCAAAAAGGTCTTGCCGCTGGCAAAAGGATACGCCCGCTGTATGTCATGGCGATGGCCGTTATCCATTACCAGCACCGCTACCGCCACGCGCAAATCAATATCGTTAACCTGAGCAGCCCGTTTATCTGCCGGAATCGGCACCCCATGCGCATCCGAAACCTGCACGGCGAAAGGGTGCGGCGCGCGGCCTGCCGGTGCCCCCAGGCCACGCGAAAACACTTCGGCGTCTGCGCCAGCCAACGCCAGATGATGCCGCAGCATCACTTCACCGATAGGGCTGCGGCACACATTGCCGGTACACATCACGAGCAGTTGCGGCGCCATACCGGCGCCTTCTTTCCGAGCTGAAGAAACAGTATTCATTTGCGGGGGCATAACATCCAATCAGTCAAAATTTCCCAACGCGGGTTCAATGCCGGCTTCTTGCTGGCCGCCAGCACAGCCTCATCCTGAATCTCTACCAGCAGGCGGTCATCTATCACGCCGCGCACGACAGCATGGGCCATCCTATCGGTATCTGCGCCTTCAGTAGAGACTGAGCAAACCTCGGTATCCAGTTTGCCCAGCACCGGCGCCAGACTTTCCACAGCCTGCTTGCGCCGTGTCATGGTCGGGCCCGCCGGGGTCTCTGTCGCGTTTTCATGCCACTGCGCCACGAAACGCTCACCTGAAGGCCAGAACACATAAGTTCCCCGCCCTTCCCGCATATCGTTACGCCAGCCGCCAAAATACACATCACCACGCCAGGGCGATAAATCGCCATAGGCATAGCGGCCCGTGCCATCACGCCTATCGTGCGCCCATTCACCGGAATAGGTATCACCATTGGCGTAAACATGCACGCCTTTGCCGTGCCGCATTCCCTCTTCGAAATACCCTTCATAATAGGCGCCGCCTGATTGCCAGGCACGCCCTTCTCCCTGGGCCTTGCCGTCCACGCACATGCCCTGGAAATGGGCCCGCAGCGTTTCATCCGCCACCCAGCAATCCTGCTCATCTGCCGCCCAGACGGCGGCCGTCGTGCTACTCATGGCCAGGCACAACAGTATGCGCGACACGCGTGCGTTCATCATGGCTGATCCTCCTCGCCATACACATCACCGAAGCTGCGCAAACCGTCACCGTCCAGCGCATTGTGCAACCAGTGTTGCTCCGCCATCTGGTACAGATCACCCGGCGACTGCACCATTTGACCCACGTCACGGTTCCACGGCGACAGCGACATATGCACCACTGAACCGTTATCCCGTGTCGACAGGGTCGCCAGCGGAATACGCAAAAATACACCCTTGTCGTAATACGGGTTGCCTGGTCTGCCCGGCGAGGTAATGTCATCCCCGTTGGTGCGTGTGTACCACAAGCCCAGTTCCACACCGGAACGGAAGGTGCGCTTGAGCTCGAACCGGGCGCCGCGATCCCCGGCCAGGAAACGGCCCGCACGGACCGTCGCGGTGGTATCAGGAATCAAAGGCAAGCGATAGTGCAAGGAGCCGATCACCGTGTGGGTACGGTAATCCATGAAACCCGTACCCTTGAAATTGCGCTGTTTCAGATAATCCACCGCAAGATCGGCGCCCCAATTACCATCCTGGCTCAGGTACAAGGCTTGCCCGCCTGCACCGCCAAACATTTCTTCGTACAAACCGCCGGATGCACGCAGATAGACACGCTCCGCAGGCTGCCAGAACTTGTTGACCAGCAGCTTGGACAACTTCACCCGCGACGCCTGGCGGTACTCCGCCAAATCGGAGCGCACATGCGGCAGCAAGGAATTGGACGGCTGTGTCACGTCACTGACGTTTTCCAGCACAGACGCATTGACCGCCCCGTCCAGCCACCAGCCACGCGCCAAATGCACGCGTGCATCGGCGCTCAGGCCCAGATCGTATTTGAAGGCACCACTGGGGTCATTCAAATACGAATGCAGATAGGGGGACAATGACAGCGTGGTCTGCCCATGGGAGCCAAAGCCCCAGGCGAATGGGCTGCCGCCCATGCCGCCGGTATAACCGCCATCATCCAGGGCCGCCGCATCCAGCACGGCATCCAGGTCATTCGTCCGGCTGGCGGCAGTGCGCCCGTCCGGGTCGGCGTAACTGATACGCACGCTATTGCGCAAATCCTTGCGTGTTGCCGTTCCGGCAAAATAACGCGACAGCATGGGTACGTTATGGAACGTCCAGGTCAAGCCCTGCAGATCCATGGCTTCCCAGGTAATTTCCAGGGTACTGGTCTCAATCGGCGCATAGGCCATCGCGATCCGTGCCGCGCGGCCCGCGGCCCGGGACGGATGCAAGTGGCGGGAACCCGCGATGGATAGCGACATCACACCATCCACATAGGCCACCCGCACGTCACGCAAGCCTTCCGCATGCAGGCTGCGCAGCATGCCCTGACGGTAAGACCTATCCTGTTCCCATTGCAATGCGGTCGGGCGCGGTTCCCCCAGGAACCAGTTACCATCGGCAAACGGCCCGGTTTCCTCCATCTTTGGAATCAGGTCACGCTGCTGCAAGGGAATGCTGACCGCCAGATTGAAGGCCGTATTACCGTGCTCACGGCCTGCACGCACCGCAAAGCCGCCCCAGCGGTACTCCAGCGCTGCGTGGATATTTCCGGTTTTGCGTTCGTTGACGCCGGTAATTTCGAAACTATTGTCTTTCTGAAACGTCGTCGCGTCGTATTCCGCCACGACGCTCCAGGAAGGCAACATGCTAGGCGTAAACCGGACGCCGCCGAAAGCACCCTCAATACGTTTGCGGCCATACCCGACGGTGACGTCCGCCTGCCCCAGGTCCCAGAGCGGAACTCGCTTGGTGGCAGCAATGAATTCGTTATGGAATAACTTGGTGCCATGGAAGTCGTCCATGCCCACAGACACTTCGGGCAACCATGAAACGCCCCAGGCGTTCTCCGGCAACAGGCGCAGCTTGACCGCTGCTGCCTTGTCCTTATTGGCGCCGTAATGGTCTGTCAGCGCCTTGGTGCCGCTGATACGCGTGTAACGCCCGGCCACCTGCAGCCAGGAAAACATCTGCACATTCAGATACGGCGCGCTATAGGGCGCCGTGCGGCTATACCCTGCAGTAAACAGGCCTTCTTCTTCCATGCGGCCTGAAGGCATGTTAATCAGGCCAGTCAAACCGCTGGAAGCAGGCTGCGCCTGCGCCGGGGAAGCCATTACGGCCATTGCCCCCAGCACAAGCGCAGCGACAAGTCGGACGGGCGGTAACCCGCCCGGCTTATGCTCATACATCAACGTACCACCCAGGCTGCAAAGCCTATAAACATGTAAAGGCTATCAGCAGCTTAGTGGTGGCTGGTCGAAGACGATTGGGTGCTGGACGAGATCACACCGCCAATGATGGCCGCGCCGGCCACCACAGCAACGCCAGCGCCAATCACGGCAGTGCTGACGCCAGCAGCGCCAACGCCGCCAGCAGCGCCGGTACCGGCAGTAGCAGCGGCAGGCGTCGTAG
>NZ_JBQEKA010000142.1:0-4011 GCF_052103615.1 Kerstersia sp.
GTCTTCATAGCTGGCGGTCTTGCTCTGGCTGAAGACCCGGTAGTATTCCAGGAAGCCATGCCATTGCTGCCAGTTGGCCTGGGTGCGCAGCCCCAGCCGCGCAGCAGGAATGCGCGGCAGGTTGGATTGCGGGCCGCGCAGCTTGCCGCGGATGTAGTCGCCGAACAGCGTGGCGCTTAGCCCTTTGCTGTAGTGGTAGCTGGCCTCGGCTTCCAGACCGGTGAAGCTCGCGTCGCGTTGGGTATATTCAATCAGCCGGAAGTCTTCGAACTGATCCAACGTTTCGGCGTAGATGTAGCCATCGACACGGCTGTGGTAGGCGTTCAAGGCGAAGCTGATGTCGCCGTCGTCTTTGCGCAGGCCGAATTCCACCGTGTTGGCGGTTTCACGGCCCAAGTCGGTATTGCCGCGTTCATACGTGTTGGTGGCAAGGTGCACACCCTTGGCGTACATTTCCTGCGCATTGGGCAGACGTTGCGAGCGCGAGAACGACAGGGTGGCGGCGTAGCCCGGCGTGAAATCCCAGATGGCTGCCGCCGAGAGTGATCCGGCATGGCCGCTCTTGCTTGGCTGGGTGCCGGCGGTCGGGGTCAGGCGCTGCCACTCCTGGCGGGCGCCAACTTCGAAGCGCCAGTCGTCATGGCGGTATTCTTCCAGCAGGAAAAGGCCAGTGCTGCTGGTGCGCGTGCGCGGCACGAAACTTTCCACGCCGCTGGATTCAAAATGGGAACGTGCGGTTTGCAGGCCGACGACGCCATGCCACCGGCCTAGCGGCTGATGCTGCAATTCCAGCCGCAGATCGCGGCCATGATTGGTAAAAGTGGTGGCGGTGACGCCTTCATCGCGTTCGTCATGGCGGTAGTCGGTATGGCTGGCGCGCAGGCGCAGCCGGTCGAAACCAGGCAGGGGGTCGCGCAGTTCGCCGCGCAAGTCTATGCGTTCGCTGCGCAGGTGCGCCGTGGCCGCATGGCCTTCGCCATGGTCATGCGAATGTTCGTGGCCATGATCGTGCCCGTGGTCATTGTCATGGCTATGGCTGCCGCAGTGCAGGGCGGAGCCATGCGGGTGGCAGCTTTCATATTCATGGCTGTGGCCGGGCAGGCCGTAGTCATCGTCGCGGTAGGAATAGGCCAGCCCCAGGTAGCCGCGGTCGCCGATGAAGGAAAAACCCAGGCTGCCTTGCGTGCTATCGGTGTTGGAATTGGCGACCTTGCGGAAGTCCTGGCCGGGCACCCGGTAATCGTCCGAGCGCAGCCGCGAACCCTCCACATGCAAGGCGACATTGCCTTCGCCGGTCGTCAGCGCAAACGCCCCGGCGCGTTCGTTGGAGCCAGTTGCGCCGCGCAGCTGCACCTGGCCGCTCAGGCCATTGTCGGGAATATGGGTGGGGATTTTGTCATCCACGACATTGACGACCCCGCCGATGGCGCTGCCGCCGTATAGCAGGGCGGCCGGGCCGCGCAGCACTTCCACGCGCTGCGCCAGCAACGGATCGACGGTCACGATGTGATCGGGAGAGACCGAGGACGCATCAAAAATATCGGCGCCGTCGGAGAGCACTTTGACGCGGGGCGCTGTTTGGCCGCGAATGACGGGGCGGGTGGCGCCGTTGCCGAAGCTGTCGGCATGCACGCCAGGCAGGTGGGCCAGGCTCAGCCCCAGCGTGCCGCGGCGGTGCCAGGCCAGGTCTTCCTCTTGCAGGACAGTGCTGGCCTGGATGAGGTCGCCTTGTTCGCGTTGCAAGGCATCTGCCGAGATGATGACCGGGGAGAGCTGCGTTACCGGTGCGTCTGCGGGCTGGGCAAACAGGAGCGCGGGGCTGCCGAGGAGTGCCGCAGCCAGGGCGGCAGACAAAGGGCGTGGCCGGAGGAACATGGGAAAAACTTCCTTTTTCATGAGGCAAACAATCAAGGGGAAAGCGGTAATTTATTAATGATATAACATTGCAATAGCTTTGAGGAATCCCTGTGCAAGATGGCGCGTGCAGGGGCTGGGGGGGCAGGCAGGGCGCAGCAAGCAGGTATCTGCGCGGCGGCGGGCAGGGATGTGGCGGCCGCGCATCATGCTTGTGAAGGATAGTTGTTTTCATTATCATCGCTGCTTTTGGCGGATGAGGCTTGAGCTGTTGCAGCCGGCTTTCATCCCGACAACATTTGCTGCCGGCCTGATCCGGCCCCGGAACCCCATGCCAAGCCTGGCGCAGGTCGTCGAAGAATTGACGGGCGCCTACACTGAACTGAAGCGGTATCTCGGCTGGAAGCTGAATGATTCGCACAAGGCCGCGGATATTGCCCAGGAAAGTTTCGAGCGCGTTTACCACCATGCCCTGAAAGGCAAGGTGGCGCGTCCGCGTGCCTTGCTGTTCAGCGCGGCGCGCAATCTGATCATCGACCAGGGGCGCAGCGAACAGCGTGATCAATCCCTGATGGATGAGTTGGGGCAGCACAGCAACGACATGGCCGCCAGCGTGGAACAGCAGGTCTTGCATCGTCATCAGCTCGAACGCGTGGCGGCGCGCTTGCAGCGATTGCCGCGCAAGCGCCGGGAGGTGTTCGTCCTGGCGCGGATATACGGTTACAGTTACGCCGAAATTGCTGCGCGCATGGATATTTCCGTCGCTGCGGTGGAGAAACATATTGCGCGTGCCGTGCTGGATTGCTCGGATCTGATCGAGTCTGACAGCGCGCCAGGCGCGCCACGCAAATGACGGATGACTGACTATGCACCGCTCCCAGGTTGAATACGCATTGACTTTGCTGGCCCGTACATCGGGCGGCACGGGCGAGCGTGCGCGCCGGGCGGAACAGGAACTGGTGGGCTGGCGCCGGGCGGCGCCGGAACATGAGTCTGCTTTTCAGGAAGCCTGGCGGCGCTGGCAAGCGCTGGATGCGATGAGCAGCGAACTGCGCGGCCTGATTGCCGAACCGCGCACGCGGCTGCGGCGCCTGCGCAACTGGCGTCTGCCGGTATTCGGCACGGCCTTCGCCGGCTTGCTGCTGGCCTGTGCCGGCTGGTATTACCTGGTGCCGCTGGAAACGCAGGTATTTGCCACAGCGCTGGCGCAAAGCGGCCGTTATGAGCTGAGTGATGGCAGCACGCTGGAATTGAATGCGGATAGCCGGGTGCAGGTGCGTTATTTCCGCCATCGGCGTGAAGCCGAACTGTTGGCCGGGGAGGCGCGTTTCCATGTGCAGCCACAGGCGGGCCAGCCTTTCAGCGTGACTGGCGGTGGCGTGCGCGCCACTGTGCTGGGGACGGTGTTCAGCGTGGGCCATCGCGGCGCGGGCGCGCAAGTGCAGGTGGAAGAAGGGGTCGTGCGGGTGGATGCGCTGCGTGCCTGGTGGCATCCGGATCTGACGGGGCCGGTGCTGCATGCCGGGCAGCAGATCTATGGCGACCGCCAGGCCTTGGGGGCGGTGCAAGCCCTGCCGGAAACGCAAGCAGCTGCCTGGCGCCGCGGTTTGGCGGTGTTCGACGACACGACGCTGGCCGAAGCCCTGGCGCAATTGCAGCCGTGGTCTGCGGTGCCGCTGCGTTTGATGGATGAGCGGGCAGGACAGCAACGCATTACCGGAACCTTTCATTTGGATGATGTCGCGGGCGTCATCGCCCTGCTGCCGCGTATTGCCGCAGTGCAGGTTGAACAGCGCGCAGACGGCGTGCAAATTCGCAGCCTGGCGGCCCGCTGACGGCGGCCAGGCTGCGGCGTAAAGCTTGCGGCTGACCGGGCAGGCCTGGCGCCAGCCCATGGTTTGGCTCCTGGCCATGCCGGGTCAGTGCTGGCGTTTGCCCTGAGAGCGATTCGCAAATAAAAATAATTGTCGGGTTTATTTGGCTTGGGTCGTCTTCATCGTGATCGCCGTAATCACGCAAGAAGTCACCGAGGATGATATGACCATGCGCAATCGCGCAACAGGGCCGTTTTCCGGCCCGCGCCAGCAAAATGCCATCAGCAGTAAACAGAATATTCTGACTATGCGAACCAGCGTTGCCGCCGTTCTGACGGCATGC
>NZ_JBQEKA010000143.1:0-3527 GCF_052103615.1 Kerstersia sp.
AACCCGGGTGCCGCGCGACTCTGCCTGCCTGACTCGCTTCCGTGCCCGCCGCAACGTGATAACCCCTGGACAGGAGCAAGGACATGAGTACACCGGCCAAGGCAATGCGTATCCGCTGTTACGGCGGCCCTGAAGTGCTGGAATGGGCGGATATCGAGGTGCCGCCGCCAGCGCCAGGGGAGGTAACGATCCGGCAGACAGCCGTCGGCCTGAATTTCATAGATATCTATTTCCGTACCGGTCTGTACCAGCAGCCGTTGCCGCATGGCCTGGGCTATGAGGCTGCCGGCGAGGTCATTGCGGTCGGGGCGGGCGTGACGCGTCTGGCGCTGGGCGATAGGGTGGCTTACGGGCAAAGCGAGCTGGGCGCCTATGCCACGGTGCGCAATATGGATGCAGGCCGTCTCGTCAAAGTGCCGGCAGGTGTCAGTGATGAGGCCGCGGCAGCGCTGATGCTCAAGGGGCTGACGGTGCAATACCTGTTCCGCCAGACCTATCGCCTGCAAGGCGGCGAGACCATTTTGTTTCATGCGGCGGCTGGCGGGGTGGGTTTGCTGGCCTGCCAATGGGCCAAGGCATTGGGTGTCAAACTGATCGGCACGGTGTCCAGCCCCGAAAAAGCGGAGCGGGCATTGGCCGCGGGCGCCTGGCAGGTGATCGACTACTCCAGGGAAAATATTGCGCGCCGTGTGCTGGAACTGACGGACGGGCACAAAGTGCCTGTGGTGTATGACGGTGTGGGCAAGGACACCTGGGAGGATTCCCTGGATTGCTTGGCGCCGCGCGGTTTGATGGTCAGCTTCGGGAATGCCTCCGGCCCGGTGACGGGGGTGAATCTGGGGATACTGGCTGCCAAGGGTTCCCTGTATGTGACGCGGCCCACGCTGGCCACGCATATCGCCACCACGGTAGCCTTGCAGGCTGCGGCGGACGAACTGTTTGAACTGGTGCTGGCGGGCAAGCTGTCGGCGCAAATCTCGCGGCGCGCGCCGCTGGCCGAGGCTGGACGGGCGCAGGATGCGCTGCAAAATCGCGAAACGACAGGCGCGACGATTCTGTTGCCCTAGCGGAAGCAATCGCCGTTCTGGCCCAACCCCCGGACCCATCTGGCGCGCCAGGTCTGCGCGGCCCTATCCCAGCGGGCTGCGCTACGCACAGACACAATGGAAATAATTTGTTTGGCTCTTGCCGGACTAGAATGCAGCGGATTTTTTGATCCGCTGCCCAGGCCCGGGCGCGCTTGATTCAGGCGTGCCCGGGCCGGGCAGTTTCTTTTGCCATACAGGGCTTTCCGGCGGGCGGCAGTGCTGGCTGCGCTGAAAAGCCTCTGTTTCCGTGGAGCAATGCATAATGAATTTCCGCATGCGCAAGTCCTGGCTTGCGCCGTTTTGTTTGAGCCTGTCCCTGGCTGCCTGTGGCGGCGGGGATGATTCTGGCGATTCAGGCGGCGGCAAGACTCCTCCCGAAGACAACACCCCGGCTGCGAGCATCGAAGCGCTGGAGCGGGACGGAAGTTTGCCCGCGCTGGACCGCAGCGCGAGTCTGGCGGGCGTCGATGCCGATGGCAATGGCGTGCGTGATGATATTCAGGCCTGGGTCGCGCAATTGCCTGCCAGCGATAGCCAGCAGCAAGCCTTGCTGCAACTGGCAGCCGCCAATCAGCAGGCCCTGCTGGTGGATGTGGCGGACGAACCGGCCTTGCGCCAGGTCGTGGCGCGGCAGATGGCGGGGGTGAAGTGTGTCGTGCGCCGCGAAGCGGATGTCCTGAACGGACAGAACATCGTGACGGGCATGCGGGACCGCACGGCCAATACCGAAGTCCGCGCGCGTGCCTATATGCGCTACATGGAAGCCGTCAACGGTTATGTCATGAAATCCCCTGACGGTAATGGGTGCAGCGATGAATAAGTTGCGCCGTATTCCGTTCCCGCTGGCGCGCCGCCAGCGCGCTTGGGCGGCAGGTGTGCTGGCCGCCGCCAGTTTGTCTCTGGGTGTCGTGCCGCTGGCTGCCGCGCAAGAGGGCAGCGGCAGTCTGTGCGAGTCCAGCGGCTATGTGCTGGGCTTTTTCAATGGCGTCTGGAATGATCCGACGGAGGCCGCACAGGGCATGGAGCGCCTGATGCTGCTGGCCGGGGACCGTTTTCAGGACGAACGCGTCACTTCCGAGCTGTTCTACAACACGTCGGGCAAGCTGGAAGACCGGCCCGATGTCAGCCGCCTGGAGGATGTGGCGGAGGTGTTCATGCAGCGCTCCGAGGAGATCGGCGGCATTTTCGATCAGCGCTGGGAATACTTCTGGAGCATGCTGGGCGGGGCCGGAGAGATGTCATTCTGGGAGCGCCTGCAGGAAAGCCATCAGGCCTTCGGCGATCTCTATGCGGCGTGGAAGGATCATGTCCAGGACAAAACGGTAGCCGCGCTGGCGGGTTTGGCGTCAGCGCCGCCCAGCGAGTCGGACTATATCCGTCACAATGCCCGCATCCAGGGGCTGGTCACGGAGCGCAAGAAGCTGCTGCTGGTCGCGCATTCGCAGGGCAATTTGTTTGTCAATAAAGCCTATACCGAAGCGGTCCGGGTCAGCGGTTCCGGCGACAGCGCCAAGGTCGTGCATATTGCCAGTGCCGCGCCGACGCTCAACGGCGAATACACCACGGTTGATATCGACCTGGTGATAGGCGCGCTGCGGCATATCGCCGGCAACACGCCCGCCGCCAATCTGGATATTCCGTTTTCCAAGGCTGACCGTTCCGGCCATGAACTGGTGGCAACCTATCTGGATGCTTCCCGCGCCGCGCGCGGGCAGGTCAGAAACCAGATTCAGCAGGCCCTGGGCCAGCTCAAGACGCCAGCGACGGCAGGCGAAACCGGTTTCTTCACGGTGACGCTGACCTGGGACGGCACGGGGGATGTGGACCTGCATACCTTCGAGCCGCAAGGCGCGCAGGTCTATTATTCCAGCCGGCGCGGCCAGAGTGGTTATCTGGATACCGACAATGTCACCGCCTATGGGCCTGAGCATTACTACGCCAGTTGTGATGCCAATGTGCTGCAGCCTGGCCTGTACCGGGTGGGGATCAACAATTACGCGCGTGCCGAAGGCCGCACGGCGACGGTGCAGCTGTCTTCCGCCAAAGACGGCGAATTGCTGACGCGCCGTTTGCCGGTTGGCGCTGTGCGCGGCACGGCAGGCAATCTTTCGCCTATCCCTGTCTTTGATGTGCAGGTGAGCCGGAACGCAGAGGGCGCCTGGAGCGTGACGCCGCAGTAAGCGTGATGACCCTGCCTGCAAGGGAAAACGGCCCGCCCCGTCTGTCATGACGGGGCGGGCCGTTTGGTGTCAGAGCCGCAGGGGTCAGCGCTGGGCTGCGTCCGCTTCCTTGTGGTATTGCCCGACACGTTCCACTTCATTGCGTGAACCCAGCACCACACTCACGCGCTGGTGCAACTGCGTGGGCGTGACATCGAGAATGCGCTGGCGGCCGTCAATGGCAGCGCCGCCAGCCTGCTCGACCAGGAAGCTCATGGGG
>NZ_JBQEKA010000144.1:0-3401 GCF_052103615.1 Kerstersia sp.
GCACTGCCAGGATTGGCAAATCCGCACAGGTCGATCAAAGCCTTGTCTTCCGCGGCCAGCAGCGAATCTCCAAACTTGCCTTGTTCCCAGCGCTCCCCCAGCGCCGCAGCTTCCTGCACGACATGCTGCAAACGGTCTTCCAGGTGCGGACGGGTGCCAGCGCCCGCCTGCCCTTCGCGCAAGGCCATGACGCGCTCGACTTCCTGGGCCCGTTTACGCGCCCGCATGGCGCGCCCCGTCAGCCCCAGACCCAGGCTCAGCAACGCCAGCGCCAGCAGCAATAGCGCCACCGCCAGCAGCGAATCGGGATTCATGGATTGAATTTTTTCCAGCACTTTTCCCTACTCCCGTCAGACCGATTTCGCCAGGCGATACAACCAGAACACCCCCGCTGTCTGCATGACAGCCGCAGCGATCAACATTTTGAAACCTACCGGGTCGTGCCACATATTCATGAATAACGTGTTATTCGTGAAAAGAATGAAACTCGCCAGGGCAATAGGCAACACACCCAATATCCATGCGGAAAGACGCAGCTCTGCCGACATGGCATGCATTTCCATGCGCGCCTGTTCCAGATCCCGCATGAAGGCCGCCAGGCGCTCCAGCACCTGATCGCTGCGGCCGCCAAAACGCAAGGCCACGCCAACAACTGAAGCCGCCAGATAGAATTCATGCAGATCGAATTGGCGCGCGACCTGCCGCATGGCGTCGTCCAGATCCTTGCCCGAACGCGACAAGGCGGCGACGCGGTCCAGCGCTTCACGCAGCGGCATCTCCACATTCGCTGCCGATGACTGGAACGCCGCGCCCATGCTGTTGCCGATGGTGATGAGCCTGACCATCCCTTCCAGAAAACCCGGTAACTGGGCCACCATGCGCTTGCGCCGCTTTTCAATGCGCAACCAGATGAAGAAACTGATCAGTACGCCGGACAACACCAAGATGCCGACCGCCGCAGCAACCCCGACCAACATCCAGGCCAGCGCCGCCAACACCAACGGCGCCCCCAGCACCGGCAGCAAGAAACCCGGGCCGCCATGAACCCCGGCACGCAGCAGCAGACTGGCCAGACCCCCATCGCCGCGCCATTGGCGCGCCACTTCGGCGCCTGCCGGGCCATCGGCCTGGCTGCCGGCCTGACGCTGGCGCAGCGCCTGATCCACATGCGAAGACAGCTGCGCCTGCGCCTGGCCGCGCGTGCCGCGCTGCCATAGCCATAACGCCGCTGCCAACAGCAGCAGCGCCAGGCCGCCTATCACCAATCCTTGCACCAGCATCAGCGCCTCCTGCCCCAGAAGCCGCCAGCCGGCGGCGTATCCGCCGCCGGCAAACTGGCTTGCTGGCGTTGCCGTTGTTCTTCGCGATAGCCTGACAATTTGGGTGTATGGGGGTGAATCCCCAGCCCGACCCAACGGTCCAGCTCCCCGCCATCCGGCCCTAGCACCGTTTCATGGCGGTACAGTTCCTGGGTCGCGATCACGTTGTCGCCCATGCCAGTGACCTCGGTCACTGACAACACCCGCCGCTTGCCGCTGGGCAAGCGCCCGATCTGAATAATGAAATCCAGCGCCCCGGCAATCTGCCGGCGCAGGCTATCCTCACTGCCCTGAAAACCTGCGAAACCTGCCAGCATTTCGATCCGGTACAGGCATTCCCGCGGCGAGTTGGCGTGTATCGTCGCCATGGAGCCTTCATGGCCGGTATTCATGGCTTGCAGCATGTCTATGACTTCAGCGCCACGCACTTCCCCGACCACCACCCGGTCTGGCCGCATCCGCAAGCTATTGCGAATCAAGTCACGGATGCTGACTTCGCCCTTGCCGTCAAAACCACCCTGACGCGCCTCCAGGCGCCCGACATGCGGGTGATTGAGTGATAGCTCAGCGGTATCTTCTACCGTGATGACGCGTTCCTGCGGCGGGATGAAAAAGGCCAGCGCGTTCAGCAAAGACGTTTTGCCTGAACTGGTTCCCCCGGAAATCAGGATATTGCAGCGCTGGTGCACGGCCGCCTGCAATAGGTTGTAGATCGGCTCATCAAAAGTGCCCAGGGCCTGCAAATCGGATGGGCGCAAGGGATCCTTGCGGAATTTGCGGATGGATACCATGGGGCCATCGACAGCGAGCGGCTCAATCACGACGTTGAGCCGGCCGCCATCAGGCAAGCGCGCATCCACCATAGGGCTGGATTCGTCCAGCCTGCGCCCCAGCGGCGCCAGGATGCGCCGGACGATACGCAGCACATGCGCATCATCCGTGAAGGCCATGGGCTCACGCTCCAGGCGCCCGCCGCGCGACACGAATACATTGTCGCAACCGTTGATCAGAATATCTTCCACCGCCGGATCCGCCAGCAAATCCTCCAGCGGCCCCAGGCCAGCCAGCTCCTTGGTCAGGGCTTCGACCATCTGGCGCAATTCACTCTCGTTGACGGGCAAACGCTTGAGACGCGCATAGCCGGCCAGTTCCAGATTGACGAACTCCTGGATGGCCTCGCGCGACCAGCGCCCGAACTCGGCGCCCAGCTCTTCAATCCGGCCCAAAAGATGCTCGTAAGCGCTGTTCTTGAGATCCTGAAAACGCGGCATTGCCGCTGCATTCGCGCTTCCCTGATCGAACAGCGCATTCTTCATTGTCATCATGACTCTGTTCTACCCATGTTTCCCGTCCCCATGTTTCCCACCCCTTGAGGCCGGGCCATCTTCTTGCCGCCCGCCCCGTTTTTCCAGCCGGACAGACGCTGCCAAATGCCTGGGCCTGACTCTTGCCGGGGCGCTTCCTGAGGCAGCACTGCCTTGCGGAACGCCTGTATCCAGGGATCCTTGGGATCTGTCTCGTCCAGCAGCAAACCCTGCCCCTGCGCCAGCATCAAAGGCGCCGTCCGTTCAGGCAGCACCCCGCGCAGCGGCAGGCGGAAACGCTTGGCGATAGCATCGGCTTCCAGCCCATTGCGCTCGCCATAACGGCTCAACAGCAAACTCATGCGCTCATTGACGGGCGCACCGCGCTGCGCCAGGTCGGCCAGGAGATCATGCAGGGCAACCAGCGCGCTCACGCCCTGATCCGCCATCACACAAACCTCGTCGGCCATATGCACAAGCTCAGCCAGAAAATCGAGGTTGCCCAGCCCGCCGCCGTCCACCACCAGATAGCCGAAAAATTCCATCAGGCGCCGCACCAGCGCCAGGGAATCTTCGGCCGAGACATGGGCCATGCGTTCCGGCTTGCGCGGCAGCGGCAATAAGGCCACGCCCCGCTTATCCAATGCCAAGGCCGAATCCAGCAGGGTCCGGTCCAGACGCCGTAAATTGCCCGCGGCCTCGGCAAAATCAAAGCTGCTGTGCTGGCCGGCGTAAAGCAGCGCATCATTCAGCGGCCAGCCCATATCCAGCAAGGCCA
>NZ_JBQEKA010000145.1:0-3389 GCF_052103615.1 Kerstersia sp.
AATATTCACGATGTGCCTCTTGCCTTGCGCTACGCGGATCGTATTGTCGGTTTGCGCAAAGGCAAAGTGGTATATGACGGAGCGCCAGCCGGGCTGGATGCCGCCGCCTTGACCGAGATTTATGGCGAGGAAGACTGGAATGCGCCGGCCCAGGCACCGGACGCAGCGGCTGCGGACGAAGACCTGGCCAGCGCGCCGCCTCTTGCCCCCGCCGCCATGGGCGCGCAAGCGGAGACGCGTTTGCGGGAGAGTCTGGCATGAACCGCGCCATGTCTGCCGGGCGGGCAGCGGCGCAAAACTATCCGCGGCAATGGCGGCGCCCGCCGCGTTGGGGCGCGCCCTGGAAAACCCGCCTGCTGCTGGCGCTGGCCGGCTTGTACCTGTTCTGGGCGCTGGGCAGCTTGCCTATCAACTGGACGCGAGCGGCTGAGGGCTTTGGCCGCGCAGCGCTGTTGTTCAAGCAATTTTTCGTTCCGGATTTCAGTTCGCGCTGGAGCGAAATATCCGCCGGATTGCTGGAAAGCCTGGCGATGACGATCACCGCGACGGTGCTGGGCATTGCGCTGAGCGTGCCGGTCGCGCTGGGCGCGGCGCGCAACATGGCGCCGTGGCCAATCTATGCCGCCTGCCGCACGCTGGTCGCGGGCGCGCGCGCCTTCCCGGAAATCATTATTGCCATTCTGTTTGTGAAGATGTTCGGCTTTGGGCCGCTGGCCGGGATGATTACGCTGGTCATCGCCTCCGTCGGCTTTCTGGCCAAGCTGCTGGCTGATGAAATCGAGACCATAGATGCGTCGCAGTGGGAAGCGCTGCGCGCCACCGGCGCGAGCTGGCTGCAATGTGTCGCTTTTGCTGTCATGCCGCAGATCAAACCGCGTCTGGCGGGGCTGTCGATGTACCGGCTGGATATCAATTTTCGCGAGTCCGCGGTGCTGGGGATTGTCGGGGCCGGCGGGATAGGCGCGACGCTCAATACATCGCTGGACCGCTATGAGTTCGATACGGCTGGGGCGATTTTGCTGCTGATTATCGCGATTGTGCTGTTGGCGGAGTACGCCTCCGGTCTTGTCAGGCGGCATTTCCAATGAAGAACACCTCTTTGCATTCCTCTGCCTCCGCGGGCGCGCCGTTGCCGGTCTGGCGTCATCGGAGCACGGCGGCGCAGCGCGCCAACTGGCTGTGCTGGTTATTGGGCGCTTTGCTGTTTTATCTGGGCTGGCAGGAAATCAGCGAAAACACGATCTGGGTGTTTGCCGCGGATGCGCCAAGTGCGGCCTGGGATATGGTGTCGCGCATGTTCCCGCCGCGCTGGCAGTACACCGGCCAGCTATGGCAGCCGCTGGTCGATACGATTCATATCGCTACGCTGGGAACGGTGATCGGGGCCGCGCTGGCCATTCCGCTGGCATTCCTGGCTGCCGGGAATACGACGCCCAGCCGCTGGCTGGCGCGACCGGCCGCGCTGGTCGTGATCGTGACGTCCCGCTCTATCAACTCCCTGATCTGGGCCATGCTGCTGGTCATCATGCTGGGGCCGGGGCCGCTGGCCGGGACAATTGCGATTGCGCTGCGTTCCGTGGGTTTTGTCGGCAAGCTGATCTATGAAGCCATAGAGGAGACCGACGCCCGCCAGGTCGAAGCCATTCTGGCGACGGGCGCCAGCCGTTTGCAGGTGCTGGGCTACGGGATCGTGCCGCAAGTCATGCCGGCGATTGTCGGAACGGTGGTGTACCGCTGGGATGTGAACATCCGCGAATCGACCATCCTGGGGATTGTGGGTGCGGGCGGGCTGGGTTTGCCGCTGGCAGCCTCGGTGGATACGCTGGCCTGGCCTCAGGTGACGCTGATCTTTATCGCTATTCTGGTGATGGTGGGCATAGCGGAATGGCTGTCGAACCGGATACGCAGCCGCTTGATCTGAAGTGGAGCGCTGAAACAGAACGCTGAAACAGAGCGGCCCTTGCGCTGGAGACTAGTGCAAGGGCCGCATTGGCGGGCTCAGTCATTCACCTGCCGGGAGCGCTAGGCGCGCATGCCGCTGGCGGGGCGCCAGGGCATGCGTGTCAGGCTCAGGCCGCGCTGGCGCGCTGGGCCAGCGCGGCGCGCACGCCGGCGGCATAGGCCGGGTCAGCCTTATCGAAATGCCCCAGCTGGCGTTCGACGATGTTCTCAGGCACGCCATCCATGGCTGCTGCGACGTTGTCGAACAATTGCTGGCGCTGCGACGCATTCATCAGGCGGAAGAGGTCGCCAGCCTGGGTGTAATCGTCGTTGCCTTCGCGGTGGTCATAACGGTCCGCCGCGCCTTCCAGAGGCAGTGGCGGCTCCTTGAAGGCAGGCGCTTCTTGCGGGCCATTGAAGGAGTTGGGCTCATAATTGACCGAACCGCCGCCATTGTCGCCATAGCGCATGGCGCCATCACGGTAGTAGTTATGCACCGGGCAGCGCGGCTGGTTGACCGGCAACTGCTCATGATTGCCCCCGAGACGATGGCGCGCGGCGTCGGCGTACGAGAAGATGCGGAATTGCAGCATCTTGTCCGGGCTATGGCCAATGCCGGGGACGACGTTCGCCGGCGAGAAACTCGCTTGTTCGACTTGCGCGTGGTAGTTGTCCGGGTTGCGGTTCAATTCCAGCGTGCCGACCTCGATCAGCGGGAAGTCGCCATGCGGCCAGACCTTGGTGAGGTCGAAGGGGTTGTAGCGGGTTTTCTCGGCCTGCGCTTCGGTCATCACCTGAATGTAAAGCTTCCAGCGCGGGAATTCGCCGTTCTCGATCGAGTTGTAAAGGTCGCGCTGATGCGACTCACGGTCGCCACCGATGATTTGCGCGGCTTCGGCATTCGTCAGGTTTTGGATCCCTTGCTGGGTCTTGAAATGGAACTTGACCCAGTGGCGCACCCCTTGAGCATTGACCATGCTGTAGGTATGGCTGCCGAAACCGTGCATGTGCCGCAGGGAAGCGGGCAGGCCGCGGTCGCTCATCAGAATGGTGACCTGGTGCAGCGATTCTGGCGACAGGGACCAGAAATCCCATTGCGCCGTGTTGCTGCGCATATTGTTGCGCGGGTCACGCTTTTGAGTGTGAATGAAGTCCGGGAATTTATAGGCATCGCGGACAAAAAAGACCGGGGTATTGTTGCCGACCAGATCCCAGTTGCCCTGGCGGGTGTAGAACTTGAGCGCGAAACCGCGCACATCGCGTTCCGCATCAGCCGCGCCGCGTTCGCCAGCAACAGTGGAAAAACGCAGCAAAAGATCGGTTTGCAAGCCGACCGCAGAGAACATGTCCGCACAGGTGTAGCGCGTAATGTCGTGAGTCACGGTAAACGTGCCAAATGCGGCTGACCCCTTGGCATGCACGACACGCTCGGGAATGCGCTCACGGTT
>NZ_JBQEKA010000146.1:0-3331 GCF_052103615.1 Kerstersia sp.
GTCAGACGATCAAAAAAGAGATAGATCACCGGCGTGGTGAAAATGGTGAGCAGCTGGCTGACCATCAGCCCGCCGACCATGACCACCCCCAGCGGCTGGCGCAGTTCGGCTCCGGCGCCGCTGGCGAACATCAGCGGCACAGCGCCGAACAAGGCTGCCAGTGTGGTCATCAGAATGGGGCGGAAACGTTGCAGCGCAGCGCTGCGTATGGCCTGCAGCGGCGTCAGGCCGCCGGTGCGTTCGGCATCCAGCGCGAAATCAATCATCATGATGCCATTCTTTTTGACCAGGCCGATCAGCAGAATGATGCCGATGATGGCGATCAGGTCCAGCTCTCCGCCCGTCAGCAGCAAGGCCAGCAGGGCGCCGACGGCGGCCGAAGGCAGGGTAGAGAGAATGGTGATGGGGTGAATGGCGCTTTCGTAGAGAATGCCCAGCACGATATACATCGTGACGACCGCAGCCAGAATCAGCCAGAGCGTGTTGGCCAGCGATTCGGAAAAGGCTTCTGCTGCCCCGGCAAAACGCGCATCCACGGAGGCGGGCAGGCCGATTTCCTGTTGCGCCTGGTCTATCGCGGCGACAGCGGCGCCCAGTGAGGCGCCGGGCGCCAGGTTGAAGGAAATGGTCGTGGCGGGAAACTGGCCGACATGGGAAATCAGCACTGGCGCCCGGCGTTCGCTGATACGCGCAATGCTGGCCAGGGGCACGGGGGTGCCATTGGCGCTGGCGACATACAGGCGGCCGAGATCGGCGGGCGCCGCCGCGAAGCCCGGCAGCACGCCCAGCACAATGCGGTATTGGTTGTTCTGGGTGAAGAGCGTGCTGACCTGGCGCTGCGCATACGCGTCATAGAGCGCGGCATCAATGGCGCTGATGGTAATGCCCAGCCGCGCCGCCGCATCACGGTCTATGTCGATATAGGCTTGCAGCCCGTCATTCTGAAGGTCGGCGGACACGTCGGCCAGCTGCGGCAGCTCACGCAGCCGGTCGATCAGGCGGGGCGCCCAGTCTTCCAGTTCATCCAGGCTGGGGGAGGTCAGCGTCATCAGGTACTGAGTGCGGCTGATGCGGTCGTCTATGGTCAGTTCCTGCACCGGCTGAAACCAGGCCTGTATGCCTTCCACCTGATCGGCATGCCGGGCCAGGCGCGCCAGCGTTTCCTGCAGATTGCCGCTGCGTTCGGCGTAGGGCTTGAGATTGATCTGGATGCGGCCGCTGTTGAGCGTGTTGTTGGTGCCGTCCACGCCGATGAACGAGGACAGACTGTCCACATCCGGGTCTTGCAGCAGTGAACGCGCCAGATCCTGCTGCCGTTGGGCCATGCTGGCAAATGAGACGGTTTGCGGCGCCTCGGTAATGGCCAGGACGGCGCCGCTGTCTTGCACCGGGAAGAAGCCTTTGGGCGTCCACAGATAGAGCGCGACCGTGGCGGCCATGGTGCCCAGGGTGAAGAGCAGCGTGGCGGTCTGATGCCGCAGCACCCAGTCCAGCGCCTTGCTGTAGCGTTGGATCAGGCCGGACAGCCAATCGTGGCGTTCCTGGTCGTGCGCGGGCGCGGGCGCAGGCGCGGGCAGCATGCGGGCGCACATCATCGGCGTCAGGGTCAGCGACACCAGCAGCGAGATGAAAATGGCAATGGCCAGGGTAATGGCGAACTCATGGAAGAGCCGGCCCACGACCCCTTGCATGAACAGCAGCGGAATCAGGACGGCGATCAGCGAGACAGTCAGCGAGACCAGGGTGAAGCCGATCTGGCGCGCGCCCTTGAGCGCGGCCTGCATGGGCGAGGCGCCTTGTTCGCGGTGGCGGGCGATGTTTTCCAGCATCACGATGGCATCGTCCACCACAAAGCCCGTGGCGATGGTCAGCGCCATGAGTGTCAGGGTATTGATGGAAAAACCGGCGAGATAAATGACGCCGAAGGTGCCGATCAGCGATAAGGGAACGGCCAGGCTGGGAATCAGCGTCGCCGCGGCATTGCGCAGAAACAGCAGGGTGACCAGCACGACCAGGACGATGGCCAGCAGCAGTTCCTGCAGGACATGGCGCACGGCGGCACGGATGTTCTGGGTCCGGTCGGTCAGGACGGTGACATCCACGCTGGCCGGTAGGCCGGCGGTCAGCTGTGGCAGCAAGGCCTGGATGCGGTCCACAACTTCGATGACATTGGCGCCGGGCTGGCGCTGGATATTGAGCAGCACGGCCGGCAGCTCGCCCGACCAGGCGGCCAGGCGGCTGTCTTCCGGGCCGGAAATAATGTCGGCGACATCGCCCAGGCGCAGCGGCGCGCCATCCTGCCAGGCCAGGATCAGGGCGCGGTAATCCTCAGGGCTGCGCATCTGGTCGTTGGCGCTCATCATGACGGTACGCAGCGGCCCGTCAAAACGGCCTTTGGGCTGGTTGGCATTGGCAGCGGCGATGGCGCTGCGGACGGCCTCCATGTCCAGGCCGTATGAGGCCAGGGCTGCCGGGTTGACCTGCACGCGGATGGCCGGGCGCTGGCCGCCAGCCAGGCTGACCATGCCGACGCCGTTGATCTGCGCCAGTTGTTGCGCCATGCGGGTATCGACCAGATCGTAGAGATCCGGCAGCGGCATGGTGGGTGAGGTAATGGCCAGGGTCAGAATGGGCGTGTCTGCCGGATTGACCTTGCGGTAAACCGGCGGCGCCGGCAAGTCGCGGGGCAACAGGTTGCCGGCTGCGCTCAGCGCCGCCTGGACTTCCTGTTCCGCCACACTCATATTCAGATCCAGCGAAAATTTGAGTGTGATGACGGAAGCGCCGCTGCCGCTGGCGGAGGACATTTGCTGCAGGCCGGGAATCTGGCCCAGGCGGCGCTCCAGCGGCGCCGTGATGGCGCTGGTGGTGATATCAGGCCCGGCGCCGGGATAGTAGGTAAAGACCTGGATGATGGGGTAATCCACCTGCGGCAGGGCGGCGACGGGCAGCAGGCGCCAGGCCATCAGGCCAGACAGCAGCATGGCGATCATCAGCAGCGTGGTCGCAACAGGCCGCTGGATGAAGGGCGATGACAGGTTCATGAGCCTTACCGGCGCGATCCTGGGCGCTGCTGTCCTGCCGGGGGGGCGGTGGGGGTGCCGACTGTGCCGCCGGATTCGTCCGCGATGCGGACTTCGCGGCCTTCGCGCAGGCGGTCCAGGCCTTCCAGCACCACATCGTCACCCGCCTTCAGGCCGTCAAGCACGGCAATGCGGCCTTCGTCGGAAATTCCCAGCTTTACCGGGCGGATATAGGCTTTGTGCGCTTCATCGACCAGATACACATAGGCGCCGTTCGCGCCATATTGCACGGCGTCGGTGGGAATGGT
>NZ_JBQEKA010000147.1:0-3229 GCF_052103615.1 Kerstersia sp.
ATCCACGTAGGGATTGCCATCGCGGTCGCCGCCGATCCAGCTGCCAAAATGCAGAAACGCGGGCAGCAGAGGCAGCGGGCGGCCCAGGCGGCTGGGTTTGCCGCCAGCCAGCTGGCGGGCGACATCCTGGTGCAGGCGCGGGACGACCTTCAGGAACGTGCGGTCGTAATAGACCAGCGCATTGTCGATCTCATCCATGACCGTCAGCTTCTGGCGGCGCAGCATGCGGGTCTGCCACAGGGTGACGATTTGCGCCACCAGGCGGTCTTCAATTTCGTTGTCGCCGTACTCGGGAGAGGCCAGCAGGCGGGCAATTTCATGGTGCAAGTCCAGCGTGCTCTTGCGCTGCACTTCCGTGGGGTGGGCGGTCAGCACCGGCACGATGTCTGCGTTTTCCAGATAGCGCAGCAGCTGGCGGCGGGTCTGGCCGCTCTCCAGCAGGCTGGCCAGCGTATGCGCCAGGCTGCCGGGCACCGTGCCTTCACGCGCCTGTTCGCGCTGCATCTGATTCTGTTCTTTGTCTTCCGCAATATTGGACAATTGCAGGAAGTAACTGAAGGCGCGGGCAACGGCAGTGGCCTGTTCGCCCTTGAGTGCGCTGATGCGTTCTTGCAGAATGTCGCGTTCGCGCTTGCTGCCTTCGCGGCGGAATTTGACAGCCGCGCGGCGCAGCGTTTCCACCAGGTCATAAACGGGTTTGCCTTCACATTCCCTGATGGTCTCGCCCAGCAGGCGTCCGAGCAGGCGGATGTCCTGGCGCGCGGATGAGTCGGCAGGCAGTTCGGTGCTTGTCGCGTGGTTTGGCTTCACTCTTGGGTCTCTCCGGATGGTGTGGGGATGTCCGGCACCATCGAGGGGTACCGGGCAAGCTGCCTGCGGGTTCCTGGTGAGGGAGAGGCAGACCCGTAGCGCGTTTTTATTGTGTTACGCCATCGGGTACCGGAAATGGTACCAGTTCCGGCCGCATTCGGTGAGAGATTTGTGCGACGCCGCAAAAGTCTTTGCGGCCGGGTTCCGCCTGCCGGGGCAAGGTGGAACCCGGACTGACTGGCCCTGGGTTCAGGGCTGTTGCATGACCTTTGCCACGGCATCGGCCACGCGGCCCACATTGGACTCATTCAGGCCCGCCACGCACATGCGGCCGGAGCGCAGAATATAAACGCCATGCTCATGGCGCAGCTTGTCCACCTGGCTGGCATTCAAGCCGGTATAGGTGAACATGCCGCGCTGCTGGACATAACGGTCCAGCTGACTGGCGCAGCGCGTTCCGTTGAGTTTTTCGCTCAGCAATTGGAACAGCTGGGCGCGCATGGCCAGCATCCGTTCGCGCATGTGGGTGAGCTGCTCTTCCCACTGTGCCCGCAGGGCCGGCGTGCTCAAAACCTGGGTGATCACGCTGACGCCGTGCACAGGCGGCGAGCTATAGTTGGAGCGGACCACACTGGCCAGCTGGCCGAGCACGCGCTGGGCCGCTTCCTGGTCTTCGCAGATCAGCGACAGCCCGCCGCAGCGTTCGCCGTACAGCGAAAAATTCTTCGAGAACGAGTTGGCGACGAAAGCGGGAATATTGCGGCGCAGCAATTCCCGGATCACAAAGGCGTCGCTGGCGATACCGGCGCCAAACCCTTGATAAGCCATGTCCACGAAGGGCAGCAGCCCGCGTTCCTGAACTGCGTCCAGAATCGCCAGCCACTGGGCTTCGTTGAGATCCACGCCGGTCGGGTTGTGACAGCAGGCATGCAGAAGCAGCACGCTTTGGGCGGGCAACTGACGGACGGCAGCCAGCATGGCGTCGAATTTCAGGCTGCCGGTTTCGGCATCGTAGTACGGGTAGGTATTAACCGTGAAACCCGCACGCTCAAAAATGAAGCGGTGGTTTTCCCAGCTGGGATCGCTGAGCCAGACTTGGGATTCCGGGAAATAACGGCGGATGAAATCGGCGCCGACTTTCAGCGCGCCCGAGCCGCCCAGCGTTTGCGCGGTGGCCACGTTGGGCGCCGCGCTGCCGAATACCAATTCCTGGACGGCTGTCGCATAGGCAGGGCTGCCGGTCATGGGCAGGTAGGGCTTGGGGACGGAAGACGTGCCGATGGTTTCTTCGGCAGCGCGTACCGCCGCCATGACGGGCAGGCGGCCATGGTCGTCCAGATAGATGCCTATGCTCAGGTTCACTTTGTCCTGGCGCGGGTCTTTCTGGAACTCCTCATTGAGGGTCAGAATCGGGTCGCCGGGGTAAGGCGGGATATGTTCAAACATTGCGATGTCGTCCTGACAGATAGGTTATTTCATATTTCACGGACATCAGCGTACCGGAACGCTCGCGTTTGCGATACTGCTGCCGGGGAGCGTGATGGCATCCCCGCGACGAAAACGATAGCCGATAGCCAGCGCCAGAAGCCAGCATGGAATCAGATAGACGGAGAGGCGCAGCGCTGGTGTCAGGTACATCACGACCAGAATGCCCGCCAGGAACAAGATGCAGAAGTAATTCGTGAGCGGATAGCCGATGCTGCGAAATTCTGTCGGCTGGCCGGCTTGCTGCTTGGCGCGGCGAAAGCGCAAATGGGTCAGGCTGATCATGGCCCAGTTGATGACCAGCGCGGAAACCACCAGGCTCATCAGCAATTCAAAGGCGCGCCCCGGAAGGTAATAGTTGATGAGCACGCATAAGGCGGTCGCAGCAGCGGATGCGCCCAGCGCCAGCGTGGGGATGCCGCGGCGATTGACATGGGTCAGCACCTTGGGCGCATTGCCTTGCTTGGCCAGGCCATACAGCATGCGGCTGTTGCAATAGACGCCGCTGTTGTAAACCGAGAGCGCCGCCGTCAGCACAACGACATTGAGCACATGGGCGACCAGCTTGCTGTCGAGCTCATGGAAGATCAGCACAAAGGGGCTGCCGCCGGTCACGACCTTTTCCCAGGGGTAGAGTGACAGCAGGACAGCCAGCGCGCCGATATAGAAAATCAGGATGCGGTAGATCACCTGATTGGTGGCGCGCGGGATGCTTTGGCGCGGGTTGTCGGCTTCCGCCGCTGTGATGCCTATCAGCTCCAGGCCGCCAAAGGAAAACATGATGCCGGCCATGGCCATGGCCAGCCCGCTCATGCCATTGGGCAGGAAGCCGTTGTTCCACAGGTTTGACAGGCCAGCTTCGGGGCCGGCTTTGCCGGTTCCCAGCAGATATAGGCCGAAGACGATCATGCTGACGATGGCAGCGACCTTGATG
>NZ_JBQEKA010000148.1:0-2899 GCF_052103615.1 Kerstersia sp.
AGGTACAGAAATTCACGAGCTGGTCGGCGCCCAGCAGCCAGACATAGCGCTTGCCGGCGGGCAATTGCCGGATGGTATCTATGGTGTAGGTCGGGCCGCCGCGTTCCAGTTCGCTGGTATTGACGGCAAGCTGCGCTTGTCCGGCCAGCGTCAGGCGCAGCATGTCCAGCCGCTGGGCCGCGCTGGCTTGCAGCGGTCGGCGTTGCCAGGGCTGGGCGGCGGGAATGAACTGGACTTCCGCCAGATGCAGGTGGCGTAACGCTGCCTGCGCCAGCGCGATATGCGCCAGATGGACAGGGTCGAAGCTGCCGCCCAGCAGGCCGGTGCGCGGCACAGAATCAGCAGGGCCTGCGGCGGCGTGCATCAAATCCAGTCCCTGGGGGTCAGGAACTCATACAGCCGGGCTTCCGGCGAACGCGGTTCTGGCTGCCAGTCGTAGCGCCAGTGCGCGACCGGCGGCATGGACAGCAGAATGGATTCCGTCCGGCCGCCGGATTGCAGGCCAAACAGCGTGCCCCGGTCGAAAACAAGATTGAATTCAACATAGCGGCCGCGCCGGTAGGCCTGGAAATCGCGTTCGCGCTCGCCGTATTCCTGGACGATGCGGCGTTCGACGATAGGCAGGTAGGCCTGCAGGAAACAGTCACCCACTGAGCGCGTCAGGGCAAAGGCATTGTCGAAGTCCGGCATATCCAGATCATCGAAGAATATGCCGCCTATGCCGCGTGTTTCCTTGCGGTGTTTGAGATAGAAGTACTCATCGCACCAGCCCTTGAAGCGCGGGTAATATTCATTGCCGAAGGGGGCCAGGGCGTCGTGGCAAGCCTGGTGGAAATGGCGCGCGTCATCTTCATAGGCATAGTACGGCGTCAGATCCAGCCCGCCGCCGAACCAGAAGCGGTCGCCGTCATCTATGCCTGGCCGGGCCTTGGCCACGAATAGACGCACATTCATGTGCGTGGTCGGGATATAGGGGTTGCGCGGGTGCAGAACCATGGAAATCCCCATGGCTTCCCAGGGCCGCCCGGCGAGCTCGCGCCGGTGGGCGCTGGCCGAAGGCGGCAGTGTAGTGCCCTGCACATGGCTGAACAGCACGCCGCCGCGCTCCAGGAACTCGCCGCCTTCTATCATTCGGGAAATGCCGCCGCCGCCTTCCTCGCGCTCCCAGCGGTCTTCGCGGAAGGGCTCATTGCTGACTTGTTCCAGACCGGCGACGATGCGCTGCTGCAGGTCAAGAAAGTAATGTCTAACGGATGAAAGAGGAATGGACGTCATGATGCGGCTCCTGCGGAGGTTGTAAGGGTCAGGCCGCGCCCGGGCCCCGCTTGAGCGCGCGCCAGCCGATGTCCGTGCGGTATTGGCGGCCATCGAAATGGACGGACTCTACCGTGTCATAGGCCAGATCGCGGGCAATGCGCAGAGATTCCCCCAGGGCCGTGACGCACAGGACGCGGCCGCCGCTGGTGCGGACATCCTGGCCGTCGTAGCTTGTTGCCGCGTGGAAGACCATGACATCGGCATTGTCAGCCGGCAGGCCGGTGATGGCGTCGCCACGGCGGGGTTCGCCGGGATAATTGGCTGCCGCCAGCACGATGCCAATCGCCGTGCGCCTGTCCCAGGTGATTTCTGCCTGGTCGAGCGTACCGTCCACCGCATTGTCGAGGACATCGACGAAATCGCTTTTGATCCTCATCATGATGGGCTGAGTTTCCGGGTCGCCCATACGGCAATTGAACTCCAGCACCTTGATCGGGCGGGCCGGATCGTCGCCAGGGGCGATCATCAGGCCGGCGTACAGAAAGCCGGTGTAAGGAATGCCGTCGCGCGCCATGCCCTGAACCGTGGGCTGGATCACTTCGCGCATGATGCGGTGGTGCATTTCGGGGGTGACCACAGGGGCGGGCGAATAAGCGCCCATGCCGCCAGTGTTCGGGCCGGTATCGCCGTCGCCCAGACGCTTGTGGTCCTGGCTGGTGGCCAGGGCCAGCACATTGCGGCCATCAACCATGACGATGAAGCTGGCTTCTTCGCCTTGCAGGAACTCTTCGATGACGACGCGCGCGCCGGCAGCGCCCAGCGAACCGTCGCCCAGCATGGCATCCACGGCTTCATGGGCCTGTTCCAGCGTTTCCGCGACGACCACGCCCTTGCCGGCAGCCAGGCCGTCGGCCTTGATGACGATGGGAGCGCCCTGGGCGTCGATATAGGCGTGCGCTTCGGCCGGGTCGGTGAAGGTCTGGTAGGCCGCTGTGGGAATATTGTGGCGGAACAGGAAGGCCTTGGCGTAGTCCTTGGAGCTTTCCAGCTGCGCGGCCGCCTTGGTGGGGCCGAAGATCTTCAGCTTGCGGGCGCGGAATACGTCCACCACCCCTGCTGCCAGCGGCGCCTCGGGGCCGACGACGGTCAGCGCGATCTGTTCGCGCTGGGCGAAATCGGCCAACTCTTCAGGATCGGTGATGTCCACGTTTTCCAGGTTGCGGGCGAGCGCAGTGCCGCCGTTGCCCGGTGCGACATAGACTTTGTGGACGCGTTCCGATTGCGCCAGGCGCCATGCCAGGGCATGTTCGCGGCCGCCCGAGCCGATGACCAAGAGTTTCATGTTTGAGTCAGAAGGGTGGTTGCCACGCCTTGCGTGGAGGATACTGCCGGCCTGCATCCGTTGCCGGATGCAGGCTTGTTTTTATCAGTGGCGGCAGGGTGCCCTGCTGCGCTGCCGGGACGGCCTTACTCGGTTTCGTCCAGGATGGCGGTGGTGAATACTTCCTGGACGTCGTCCAGGGCTTCCAGCGCATCCAGCAGCTTTTGCATCTTGGCGGCGTCTTCGCCTGCCAATTCGGTTTCGTTCAGGGCTTTCATGATGATGCCATCGACTTCCGGCGTCAGCTTCGCGGCCAGCAGC
>NZ_JBQEKA010000149.1:0-2790 GCF_052103615.1 Kerstersia sp.
CTGGCTGTTGCCTGCCTGCGGCGGGGTCGCCCTGCTCTTTATCATCAGCCTGTTCATCGGGGCCGGGGATTTGCGTCTGCAAGACCTCTGGCAAGAAGATGCTGCCGAGGCCTGGTCGCTGCTGATGGCCAGCCGGCTGCCGCGCACCACCGCCCTGCTGCTGGCAGGCATTTCGCTGGCCGTGGCGGGCCTGCTGATGCAGGTGCTGGTGCAAAACCGCTATGTCGAACCTTCCACGACCGGCACCGTGGAATCCGCCATGCTGGGTATTCTGTTCGTCGCCCTCGTCATGCCCGATATTCCGGTCATCGGCCGCATGCTGGTGGCAGGCGCTTTCGCCATGGCCGGCACCATGCTGTTTCTGCTGATCCTGCGCCGCACGCCGCTGCGTTCGCCTTTTCTGGTGCCGCTGGTAGGCCTGGTGCTGGGCGGTATTGTCAGTTCCGTCACGAATTTCTTTGCCTATCGCTACGACATGCTGCAATCCCTGCATGCCTGGACCACCGGTGATTTTTCCGGCGTCCTGCGCGGCCGCTACGAGCTGCTCTGGATAGGCTTTGCCCTGGCCTGTGCCGCCTATCTGGCGGCGGACCGTTTTACCGTCATGGGCATGGGGCAACGTTTCAGCACCAATCTGGGCCTGAATCATCGCACCCTGACGCTGGCCGGCCTGATCATTGTCGCCGCCGTGTCCACCGTCGTGGTCATTACCGCCGGCAATATTCCGTTTCTGGGTTTGGTCGTCCCCAACGTCATCAGCCTGCTGATGGGCGACAACATGCACCGCTCTTTGCCCTGGATCGCCCTGATGGGCGGCGGCCTGGCGCTGCTATGCGATATCGCCGGCAGGCTGATTCATCCGCCCTACGAGATCCCCATCGGCGTCACCATGGGCATCCTCGGCTGTATCCTGTTCCTCTACCTGATTCTGCGCAGCAGAAGCGGAGCCGCATGATGCCGCCCCTGGACACCTGCGCCCCCCTGCCCGCTGCCCAGGCGCACAGCCCTGCCGCCCGGCGCGCCTGGCGTTTGCTGCCTCTGGCCGCGCTCGCGCTGCTTGCCATTCTGGCATTTATGACCACCGGCACCTCCGGCGATTGGGGCTTCATTCTGGCGTTCCGGGGCACCAAGCTGGCGGCCATGCTGCTGGTCGCCTGCGCCATCGCCATCTCGACTGTCCTGTTCCAGACCATCACCCATAACCGCATTCTTACCCCGGCATTGATCGGGTTCGATGCGCTTTACACCTTGATCCAGGCGGCAGCGGCTTTTGGCCTGGGCGCGGAACTGGCGACGATTTCACGCGCTGGCGGCTGGCAATTCCTGGCCCAGGTCGTAGTCATGACCGGCCTGGCCTGCCTGCTGTTCCGCTGTCTGTTTACCGATAGCGCGCAAAGCCTGCACCGGCTGATTCTGGTCGGCATCACCTTCGGGCTGCTGTTTCGCAGCCTGGCCAATCTGCTGATGCGGCTGATAGACCCAAATGAATTCGTCATCGTGCAAGACAAGCTGTTTGCCTCGTTCAATTCCGTCGAGCCCAGGCTGCTGGGCCTGAGCGCCGTGCTGCTGGCCGGCGCCGCGGTGTGGGCGCTGCGCCTGGTGCCCCGCTATGATGTCCTCTCGCTGGGACGCGATATTGCCGTCAATCTGGGCGTGCCCTACCAGCGCACGGTGATGCAGACGCTGGTCGTGATTGCCGTGATGGTTGCCGTCTCAACAGCACTAGTTGGCCCCATTACCTTCCTGGGCCTGCTGGTCAGCAACCTCGCCTACCATGTGATGGATTGCGACCGGCACCGGCTGACCCTGCCCGCTGCCATCCTGATCGCCATCATTCTCCTGATCGGCGGGCAGACGCTGCTGGAACATGTCCTGCATCTGGAAACGGCGATCAGCGTCGTGATTGAATTCGTCGGCGGGCTGCTGTTCCTGCTTATGGTTACCCGCAAGGCAATGAAATGATAGAAGTGTCTCAAGTCTGCAAACGCTACGGCGCCAGCCTGGTGGTCGATGGGGTGTCCCTGAATCTTCCGTCTGGCGGCGTCACCGCCATTATCGGCCCCAACGGCGCGGGCAAATCCACGCTGCTCTCCATGATCAGCCGGCTGTTGCCTATGGATGCGGGTTCGGTGCTGATAGACGGGCTGGATATCACGCGCACCCGCAGCAAGGAGCTGGCGCGGCGCCTGGCCATTTTGCGCCAGGATAATCATTTGCCTGTGCGCCTGACGGTGCGCGATCTGGTCGCCTTCGGCCGGTTTCCGCATAAAGGCCTGAGCACGCCTGCAGAAGATGCGCGGCAGATCGACATGGCATTGCGCTACATGGACATGGATCAGCTGGCGCACCGCTTCCTGGATGAACTGTCCGGCGGCCAGCGGCAGCGCGCTTTTGTGGCCATGGTGCTGTGCCAGGATACGGACTATGTCCTGCTGGATGAGCCCCTCAACGGCCTGGATATGCAGCATGCCGTGAGCATGATGCGCACCTTGCGCCAGGCGGCCGATACGCTGGGCAAGACCGTGGTGCTGGTGCTGCACGATATCAACTTCGCCTCCTGCTATGCCGATACCATCATCGCCATGCGCCAGGGGCGTTTGGCCCACCAGGGGTCGCCTGCGCAACTGGTGCGCAGCGACCTGCTGAGCGAGCTGTATGAAACCCCCATCGCCGTGCACGATATCGGCGGCCAGCGTATCTGCGTGTACTACACCGGCCTGGCGGAACCCGCCGGCTGATCCGCCTGTGCCGGTTCCCTCGTGAAACCGGCACAGGCGGGAGCCACAGACG